>JAJYGO010000418.1 GCA_021785115.1 Chloroflexota bacterium
GAGCTCGAGCCGTTCCTGGTCAAGGGCAAGGCCCGGCCGGTCCACGCCTGGGCCGTCGGGCCGCGCATCGGGCGGCCGAGGCGGACGGCGGCCCAGGACCTCCCGCTCACGGGCCGCGACGCGGAGCTGCGGCTGCTGGCGGACGCCCTCGACGCGGCGCGGTCCGGCCGGCGCCAGGCGATCGTGCTGCAGGGCGAGGCTGGGCTCGGCAAGACGCGGCTCCTCGACGAGGTGCTCAAGCGCGCACCGGACTTCAGGGTCCTCGGCGCCACCGGCGAGGCGTTCACCTCGACGACCCCGTACGCGGCGTGGCGGGACGCCTTGCGCGAGGCCGTCGGCGTCGAGCGGGACGCCCCGGCGCCGGCGGTCGCCGAGCGGCTCGCCGAGCTGGTCGAGGCGCTCGACCCCGACCTCCTCCCGTGGGTGCCGCTGCTCGCGGCCGCCGCGGGCGCCGAGGCGGAGGCCACCCCCGAGGTCGCGGCCCTCGCCCCCGAGTACCGCCGCCCGCGGCTGCACCAGGCGGTCGCGGACCTGCTCCGCGCGCTCCTGGACCGCCCGACGCTGTTCGCATTCGACAACGCGCACCTCATGGACGAGGCGTCCGTCGACCTCCTCCGGGCGCTTGCCGCCGACGCCCGGGACGATCGGCCGTGGCTCGTGCTGGCGCTGCGGCGACCCGAGGGCGCGGGCTCGGCGCCGCCCGAGGCGCCCGGGGTGCAGACCCTCGACCTGGCCCCGCTGACCCCGCCGGCCGCTCGGGCCTTGGCCGCCGCCGCCACCGACGAGGCGCCGCTGCCGGAGCGGGTCCTGGTCGAGACGATCGAGCGGTCGGCCGGCAACCCGCAGCTCCTGCTCGACCTGATCCACGCCGCCAGGGTGGGCGACGGCTCGCTCCCCGACTCGGTCGAGGCGGCGGCGACCGTCCGGATCGACGCCCTGGCCCCGCGCGACCGCCAGCTCGTCCGGCGCGTGTCCGTGTTCGGCCTCGCGTTCCACCCCCGCCTCCTGCCGGACGTGCTCGACGAGGCGACGCCCCAGCCCACCGAGGGCACCTGGGAGCGCCTGGCCGAGCTCCTCGAGCCCGAGGCGGGCGGCTACCTCCGCTTCCGGCAGGCGATCGTGCGCGACGCCGCCTACGCCGGCCTGCCGTTCCGCCTGCGCCAGCGGCTCCACGCCGCCGTCGGCTCGCGCCTGGAGCGCGAGGCGGCCGAGCCGGACGAGCTCGCCGGCCTCCTGAGCCTCCACTTCGCGCTGGGCGGCGACCACGCGCGGGCGTGGCGCTACGCGCGCGCCGCCGGCGAGCGGGCTGCCCGCGTGTTCGCGAACACCGAGGCGGCGACCCTGTACGGGCGGGCCCTCGCGGCGGCGCGGGCATCCCGGAGCGTGCCGGCCGCCGAGATGGCGGCCGTGGCGGCGGCGCGCGCCGACGCCCTCTACTGGGCCGGCGACTTCCGGGACGCGGGCGATGCGCTCGACCTCGTGCGCAGGCTGACGGGCGACGACGCGCTGGCCCGGGCCCGGCTGCTGCTGAAGCGGTCCCGGATCGAGGAGAAGCTCGGCAGGTTCTCGGGGGCGCTGCGCTGGGCGACCCGGGCGAGGCAGGCGCTCGAGGGGGTGGACGGCATCGAGGCGGCCCGGGAGCGCGCCGACCAGGCCGCCTGGACGGCGACGCTCCTGCAGGCCGAGGGCCGGCCGAACGAGGCGGTCGCGTGGGCCGAGCAGGCGATCGCGGAGGGGGAGAGGGCCGTCGCCCCCGAGGCCGTGGCCCGAGCCTACAACGCCCTCGACTGGGCTCGCCTCCAGCGGGGCGAGGCGACCGGCGACGCGTGGACCCGCGCCCTCGAGATCTACCGGGACCTCGGTGACCTCGCGGGCCAGGCGCTGGTCCTGAGCAACCTGGGCATGGGGGCCTTCTACGCGGGCAGCTGGGACGAGGCCCTCGGCTACGCGGACCAGTCCCGGGAGCTGCTGCTCCGGATCGGCAACTACGCGCTTGCTTCAGTCGCCGCGGCCAACATGGCCGAGCTGCGCAACGAGCAGGGCGCCTACGAGGAGGCGGAGGCGCTGCTCCGCGATGCGCTGCGCGTCGCCCGGTCGGCCGGGCTCCGCTGGGGCGTCGGGCCGTCGCTGAGCGTGCTCGCCCTCCTCCTGGCCCGGACCGGGCGCTTCGACGAGGCGCTGTTGATGTTCGATGACGCGCGCACCGAGTGGGTCCACGTCGGCGCCAGCGCGGAGCTCGCGCTCAACGAGGCGCGCCGGGCCGAGTGCCGCGTCCTGATGGGCGACGGGCGGCGGGCGCTCGGGATCGTGGACGAAGTCCTGGCCCTGGGCCGCGGCACGGACGAGGTCGGGCCGATCCTCCCGCAGCTGGAGCGGGTGCGCGGCTACGCGCTCGCCCAGACCGGCGATCCCGTCGGGGCCCGGGCGGCGCTCGAGCGGAGCCTCGCGGCCGCTCGTGAGCGGGACGACCTCCTCCAGCGGGCCCTGACCATGACGGCGATCGCCCGCCTCGACCGCAGCGAGGGCCGGACGCCGTCGCCGAAGGACGAGGCCGCCGCCGCGGCGGCGCTGGCCGGGCTCGGGGTGCGGCAGGTCGCCGAGGTGCCGCTGGCCCCGTCCGCCCCCGGTACGTGAAACGAGCGGCCCCCGACGGGGGCCGCTCGTCGCTCCGGAGGAGTCTGGCTGGCTTGCGCCGGCGTCAGCGCAGGGCGGTCCAGTCGCCGTCCAGGGCGATCACGTCGTGGACCTGGACGGTGTTGGACCCGGCGATCTGCGACGACTCCGAGATCAGGCAGGAGACCTCGCCCGTCGGCATGGTGGGCGAGCTCGACGTTCCGCCGCACCACTGGATGTCGTGCGTCGGCGACGGGGTGTCCACCTGGGTTGCCGGCAGCGGGTACACCGCCGGCTCAGCGTTCCAGAGGACGTCGACCGTGACGTTGACGGTCGAGCCGGCCGGCTTGAGGACCGTGACGCTGTTCCCGGACCGGCTGATGCCGACCAGCGCGCAGGTGGTCGCGTTGTTGGTCACCGTGACGCCGGTGACGATGTTGGGGTAGCTGGTGCTGCCGGCCAGGGCGGCGCCCACGGTGGTGGTTGCCGAGGCGGGGGCGAACTGGGCGCCGCTCTGGTTCGAGCCGGTCCAGGCGTTGGAGCTCCAGGTGCCGACGTTGTTGGAGCAGGTGAGGCTGCTGGTGTCCACCGTCGCCGTGAACGCGAGCGTGAGGGTCTGGTTGTAGCCCACCGGGTACAGGTTGGTCACGGTGATCGTCGACGGCAGCGTGGAGCTCACCGAGACCGAGTAGTTGTTGCCCAGGTTCCCGGAGCTCGCGGTGAGCGACGGGGCGGTCGTGACCGTGTACCCCGTCGGGGCGGTCAGGGTCAGCGAGTTGATCGAGGCGCTCGGTGTCGTGTCCTTGAAGGTCGCCGTGAACTGCGCCGTCTCAGTGGACGGGCTGTAGGGGAGGGTCCCGGGGCTGACCGCGAGGGTGTACGTCTTGTTGGACGAGGAGGCCGCTGACAGCCCGGCCGTCGCCCCGAGCAGGAGCGCTGCGCCCGCCCCCATGACGGCAAGCTTGCGGAACACCGATGACATCGCCTCTCCTTGCTGTGTGCGCACCCCGCCGCGGCCTGCTCGGCTGCCGCGGCCTGATCAACCCCGGTTCGGGCCGGCATTTCGACAGTACATCTGGCCCATTCCATACGTTACATCTGTACTGCAATGCGCAGTCTAAACGGACTAGACGGGACCGGCTGTCAGCCGGCGGTCGCGGCGGGAGTCGCATGCGCGACGGGTTGGGCCGCCTTGGCCCAACCCGTCGCCTCTCCCCGGGTCTACGCGGCTCGACGCCACGCAGCCGAGCGCCCGTCGCGCTCAGCCCGCTCCGGCGCTAGTAGCTGACGTTGACGGCCGAGCAGCCGGCCGGCGCCTGCAGGCCATTCGTGATGTACACCGCACACCACATGCCGCCGTTGCCGTTGCCGTTCGCGTCCTGGGTCATGGCATTCAGCATGCCCGGCAGCGCGTTGGGGTTGACCATGTTCGCCGCCCCCGCGTAGCCCGTGGGCGTCGCCGGCGGGTCTGCGGCTGCCGCCGTGCCGGCGAACGCCAGCGTGGCGACGAGCGCGAGTGCCAGTGCGAGGCGCTTCATTCGAGGACTCCTCCTTCGATCGCGGCGGACGTGACCGCCATCTGCACCACCGGCTGCAACGTCCGCGCCTCGCCCGGCGTCACTCCGAGCGCGGCCAGTGCCGCGTCCGCACGCCTGCCATCGAACGCCCAGCCCTCCAGGATGACGCCCGCGATCTGCTCGTCCCGCACAAGGGAGACGCTGGTCACCCCGAGGCGGGCGAACGCCTCGACGGCGGCTTGGCCGAGCGTCAAGCCGCGGTGATCAGCAGGTACGAGCACGACCAGCAGCCCCATCGGAGGGCACCATGGCGCGCTCGTGGCCGGCGATCATCGGGCAACTCCCCCACATCTTCGCTGGGGATCGATCACGGGCCCCGTCGGATGGGGCTCTCGCTCCCGACAAGTCGCGCCGCGAGCTCGGCACGGTTACGCGCCCCGAGCGTGACCAGGATGTTCGAGACGTGCCGCTCCACGGTCTTCCGCGACAGGAAGAGCGCCTGCGCGATCTCCGGGTTGCTGGCTCCCGCGGCGACCAGCGCGGCAATCTCGCGCTCCCGGGTGGTGAGCTCGCCGGCGTTCGCCGTTCGCCCGCGCCGCCACGTGCGGACGCCCAGCGCCCGGAGCTTCCGGGTTGCGAGTTGCTGCTCGCTCACCGCCCCCATCGCATCGGCCTCGCTGGCAAGGACCTGGAGTGCGCTCACCGCGCGGGCCCGGTCGACATCGGCGAGTGCAATCGCCCGGTCGAGTTCGATCCAGAGCCGCATCAGGTCATGCCCCGCCGCCTTCGCCTGCTCAGCGGCGCGATCGAACCAAGGCAGGCTGTCGCCAGGGTCTCGTCCCGCCGCCACCAGTGCCGCCGCGTACGCGCGCCGGGCAGTCGGCCCGGGATGCGGCGTCGGCTGCCCGACGTCCCACTCGCGGAGCAGTGCCTCGGCCAGCTCGAGTTCGCCCAGCCGGGCCGCCGCCTCGGCGCCGTGGAGCAGGACCTCTCCATGGCAGCGGCCGCAGCCCGCCGCGTCGATCGCCGGCGCGATCGCCGCCATGAGCGCGTCGAGGCGAACCGATCCCGGGGCTGCGAAGCGGCCGAGGACCCAGAGGTGCAGCGTGTGGATCACAAGCCTGAAGTGGGGGTTCGGCTCGTCCGCGATCGCCTGCTCGATGACGGCGATCGCGCTGCGCCAATCGCCGCGGCTCGCCTCGACGCTGGCCAGGATGGCGTTCAACTGCGCGAGGGTGAAGCGGCGCGGCGATCCGACGCGCTGTGCGAGGGCGATCGCCTCCCGCAGCAGGTCGCTCGCTTCGTCGAGGCGCCCCCGATGCTGGGCGCACCAGCCTGCCCAGTGCGTCGCCTCGACCTCGAGGTTTGGCAGGGCGAGCCGCCGCGCCTCCTCGAGCGCCCGGTTCGCGCGCGGCTCGGCAGATCCGGGCAGGCCCTCGAACTGGAGCGTCGAGAAGATCGCGTCCGACGCCGCTGCGAGCGCCTCGGCGGGATCGCGCGCGACACGCTGGATCAGGCCGGCGCAGTCCGCGACCGTCTCGGCGTCAGCTCGCCGGATGGCTGCATCGAGCTTCGCCCGGACAGCCCTGACGTAGGCGTCGCAGGACGCATCGTCGAGGGCATCGACGCCGCCCGCCCCCTCGGCGAGCGCCTCGGCGGATTCGACCGCTCGATCGACGAGCGGCTGTGCGTCGGCCGGCCGGCCTTCCAGCCAGTTGAATGCCTGGACGTCGCGGCAGTCAGCCTCGATCGCGATGCGAGGGTCTGACTGGCCAGCCGCTCGGGCACGACGCGCAAACGCGTGGACCTCGCCGGGCCGTTCGAGGCGGAACGCCGCCGCAGCGGCCGCGAGCGCTGCCTCGGCGCGATCAGCGTCTGCGGGGAGGCGGTCGGCGAGCTCGGCCCAGCGCTCGAGCGCGACATCCCATTGGCCCAGCTCGCTCGCTAGCCGCGCGACCGAGCGCCGCAGGGCGACCCCAGTCTCGCCGGTGGCCGTGTCTGCGATCGACGCCAGGGTCGAGAGGCCCTCGCCCCCGAGCAGTCGCCGCTGCGACGAGCTGGCGATGCGGAGCGCCAGCTCGCCGGCCGGCAGCCCGGCAGCGAGACGGTGCTCGAGCGCGTGCGAGAGCGCTCGGATGTCCTCGCCGGCCGACCTCTCGAGCCACTCGGCGAGCCGCCGCGCCAGGCCCCGCCGCTCGTCGTCTGGGATCGTCACCACGGCGGACTCCCGGATGAGGTCATGGGCGACCCGCAAGTTGCCGTTCATCAGACCGAGCCCGCGATTGACGAGGCTGCGGCCGGCCCGGCTGGCGCGTTCGTCCGGCCAGCCGAGAATCTCTGCGAGGTCCTGGACCGCCATCGGCTGGCCGGCCACGAGCAGCAGGGCGAACAGGTGACGGGAATCCGCGTCAAGACCGGCGCACCGACCGCGGATCAGCTCCGTCGGGTCGGCCCCCCCGCCGCTCTCGGCGGCCAGCGCGGCCAGCCAGAACGGCGACCCCTTGGCCCGACGCCACAGCCGCTCCGCCGCCTCCTCGCCGAGACCCGGCGTGACCGCCGAGACGAGCTCAATGCCCTCCTCCCGCCCCAGCGGCCCGAGCTCGATGCGCCGGAAGTACGGGTGCGTGAGGAGCTCGGCCAGACCGCGGGCGAACGGCTCGACCGCCTCCGAGGGGCGACTGGCGCACAGGAGGAGCAGGGCGACCCGGTCGGCCTGTGCCGCCGCGACGAGGTAGTGGAGGAATGCGAGCGTCTCCGTGTCCGCCCACTGCAGGTCGTCCGCGAGAATGGCGACCGGAGCCAGCTCGACGAGGCATCGGAATCCGACCTCGAACAGCCGGACCGTTTCGAGCGTGCCGGCGGTTCCGGCCTCGCCGAGGAGCATCGCCTCGAGCCGGCTGCCATCGGCCGGGGCGCGCGACAGCGCACGCAGGAGCCCGCCGGCCGCGGCGAATGCGATCTCGCGCCCCGGCTCGTATCCCTGGACATGCACGGACGGAAGGCGGATCGTCGACGCCGCTTCCGCAAGGAGCCACGACTTGCCGATGCCCGGCTCGGCGACGACCGCCGCCGCCGCGGTTCGTCCGCCCGCGGCGAGCGATCCCAGGGCGCGCAGCGCCCCGAGTTCCCCGGAGCGCCCAACGAACTTGGCGCCGCTCCCGCTCACGATTGCCGAGCCGCCACCTCCAGAGCGCCAGCATAGCCGCCTACGGCAAGGCCCTGGCCCGGGTCGAGCGGGGACGAAGGCCGGAGCACGGAGGGCAGCGTGATCGACGTGCTCGCCTGCCGCGCGGTCCTAACTCCGCCGGTGGTCATGGAGGACGCCGCGTTCCGGGTCGGCGGATCGGGCATATGCTCGGGCTCTGGCGTCGTCTGCCGCTCGGGTCGCGCCGCCACGCCGGTGTGAGCACCGACCCAGACGCAGCGAAGCGCGGAGGGACCCACCGCCATGGCCGCGATCCACCCCTACCTTGACGACGCCGGCCGACCCGACCGGCTGAGCGGCGGCGCGGTGATGATCCCGATCACCACGCCCAAGGGCGGCTTCCGCGTGTGGACCAAGCGCGTCGGCAACAACCCGGCGCTCAAGGTGCTGCTGCTGCACGGCGGCCCGGGCGCCACGCACGAGGGCTTCGAGGCCTTCGACAGCTTCCTGCCGGCCGCGGGCATCGAGTACTACTACTACGACCAGCTCGGCTCGGCCTACAGCGACCAGCCGGACGACCCCGACCTCTGGCAGCTCGACCGGTTCGTCGACGAGGTGGAGCAGGTCCGCCTCGCGCTCGGCCTCGACCGCTCCAGCTTCGTCCTGTTCGGCCAGAGCTGGGGCGGCCTGCTCGCGATGGAGTACGCCCTGCACCACGGCGACGCACTCAAGGGGCTGGTCATCTCGAACATGATGTCCAGCTGCCGCGCCTACAACTCGTACGCCGAGGACGTCCTGATGCCGGGGATGGACCAGGCGGCCCTGGCCGAGATCAAGGGCTACGAGGCGCGGGGCGAGACCGCCGATCCCCGCTACATGGAGCTCCTGATGGAGCACCACTACGTCGAGCACGTGCTGCGGATGCCGGCCGAGGACTGGCCGGAGCCGGCGGTCCGCATGTTCCGCCACATCAACCAGCAGGTCTACACGCTGATGCAGGGGCCGAGCGAGCTGGGGCTGAGCGGCAGGCTGCTCGACTGGGACCGCACCGAGGACCTGGCGCGGATCGACGTGCCGACGCTCGTGATCGGCGCCCGCCACGACACGATGGACCCGGCGTTCATGGAGGACATGGCGCGCCGGCTGCCGCAGGGCCGCTACCTGCACTGCCCCAACGGCAGCCACTGCGCGCTGTACGACGACCAGGAGGCGTTCTTCGCCGGGCTGATCGACTTCCTGCTGCAGCTGGGGCAGCAGCGGTAGGCCCGCCGGGACGCTGGGCGCCGGGGGCGGGGCCCGACCGGTCGCCCGACCCTCCGCTCGATTCGACGCCTCCGCGCGAGCCGCGTACACTCCGGCGGCCTGTCGGCAGGCTTCGCGCGCCCGCGAGATCGGGTGTGCGGCCCCCGCCGGGACGCCCCCGCGCCGCTGGGCATCGCGCACGGGGAGCGGGTCCGAGACCCCTGCCCGAGGAGGTGAACCAGGTTTGGCCGAAGTCCGAGTGGGCGAGAACGAGACGTTCGAAAGCGCCCTTCGCCGCTTCAACAAGAAGATCCAGCAGAGCGGGATCCTCGCCGAGGCGCGTCGTCGTGAGCACTACGAGAAGCCGTCGGTGAAGCGCAAGCGCAAGGAAGCGAAGCGCAAGAAGAACGCGCGAGCGAGCCAGGGCTGAGCCAGACCGGGTTCGCGGCCGGGCGAGCGAGCGGCCGGGCACGGCCGGCGCAACCCGCCGCGGACCCGCGGCACCCCCGCCGGGGGCGCCTCACCCCAGGAGGGTCCGATGACCCTACGCGAACGACTCCACGACGACACGACCGCCGCGATGCGGTCGGGCGACGCGCTGCGCCGCGACGTCCTGCGGATGGTGCAGGACGCGATCTACAAGACTGAGAAGGCGAGGCAGGCGGCCCTGTCCGAGGACGAGGCCCTGGCCGTCGTCACCCGCGAGGTGAAGACCCGCCGCGAGAGCGTCGAGGCGTTCCGCAAGGGCGGCCGCGAGGACCTCGCCGCGAAGGAGGAGGCGGAGATCGCCATCCTCACCGGCTACCTGCCCCAGCAGCTGACCGAGGACGAGCTGCGCTCCCTCGTGGACGAGGGGATCGCCGCCACCGGCGCCTCCACCGGCCGCGACCTGGGCAGGGTCATGGGCTGGCTGTCGCCGCGGATCCGCGGCCGTGCCGACGGCAAGGTCGCCTCCGGCCTCGTCGCCCAGGCGCTCGCCAGCGCGGAAGCCGCCGTCCGCGAGGCCGGCGGCTAGGGACGCGCCCATGCTCACGTCCTCGTCCGCCCACACCGACGCCGCCTTCACCCGCCGCGACCTGGGCCGGCTGCTGGCCGCGTCCGCGCTCCTGATCGCGGCGATGTCGGCGATCCTGGGCCTCGACGTCCTGCCCGCCCAGCCCAGCCTCGAGCTGGGCATGCCCGCGCCGGCCGTGGTCCAGGCGCCGCGCGCCGCCGCCTACACGAGCCAGGTCCTCACCGAGCAGGCGCGCCAGGCCGCCAGCGCCGCCGTCGAGCCCCAGTACACCTACACGGCCGCCGGCGCCGCCGCCGTCGCCGCCCAGCAGGCCCGGGCGTTCGAGCAGGAGGCGCAGGTCGTCGACGCGGCCTACGCGCCCGGCGTCACCGACCTCGGGCGGCAGGCGATCCTCGCGAGCGCGCTCGGCAACCTGACCTCGGCCGACCGCAAGACCCTGATGAACCTCACCCCGGAGCGCTGGACGGCGGTCCGGACGGAGGCGGCGCGGGTCCTGTCCTCGCTCGAGACCGCCGAGCTGCGCGACAGCGAGCTGGCGCTGGTCCAGGCGAACCTCACCGACCGGATGGCCGGCGGCCTCTCGCCGGACGAGATCTCGCTGGCCGCGGCCATCGTGCGCCCGCTGCTCGTGCCCAACTCCACCTACTCGGAGCAGCTGACCCAGCAGGCGAAGGCCGCCGCGGCGGCCGCCGTCCAGCCGGTCCAGCAGAGCTGGGAGCAGGGCGAGACGATCGTCGCCAACGGGGTCCGCATCGACGACGTCGCGTACGAGGCGATCACCTACTTCGGGCTCAACCAGGGCGGCCTCGACGTCGCCCGGCTGATCGGCTTCCTGGTGCTGTCGATCCTCACCGTGGCCCTGCTCCTGGTGTGGACCTGGCGGTTCCGGCGGGAGTTCTGGCACCGCAACAACGTGCTCCTGTTGCTGAGCGTGATCCTGCTGGTGGCCGTGCTCGCGCTCAAGCTCACGGCGGGCCGCTACTGGCTGCCCTACGCGCTGCCCCTGAGCGCCGTGGGCATGCTCGTCACGGTGCTGCTCGACGGCGGCGCGGCGCTCGTGCTCACCTCGCTGCTGGCGATCCTGGCGGCCGCGGTCAACGGCGGCGGCTACGGCGGCGGCCTCGAGCTGGCGGCCTACATCCTGCTGGGCGGCATCGCGGGCATGGTGGCGGTCCGCCGCGGCGACCGCCTCTCGGTGTTCGTCCGGGCGGGCGCGGCCGTGTTCGTCGTCCAGTCGGTGGTCATCGTGACCTTCGCGCTCCTGGGCCGCCAGGACGTGCGGGGCGTGCTGGAGCTGATCGGCGCGTCCGCGGTCTCGGCCGGTGGCGCCGCCGTGGCGACGGCGGGCTCGGTGGCCGTGGTCGGCTCCGTCTTCGGCATTCTGACGGTGTTCCAGCTGCTCGAGCTCGCGAACCCGAGCGCGCCCCTCCTGCGGCGGCTGCTGGTGGAGACGCCCGGCACCTACCACCACAGCCTGATGGTGGGCAACCTGGCGGAGCGGGCCGCCGAGGCGATCGGCGCCGACCCGCTGGTCGCCCGCGTCGCCGCCTACTACCACGACGTCGGCAAGCTCGCCAACCCGGCTGCGTTCATCGAGAACCAGGCGGGCGGCGAGAACATCCACGATGAGCTCGACCCCGAGCAGTCGGCGTCGCTCCTCAAGAGCCACGTCTCGGCGGGCATCGACATCGCCTACGGCGCGGGCCTGCCCAAGCAGCTGATCGCGTTCATCCCGCAGCACCACGGGACGGGCGTGATGTCGTACTTCTACGCTCGGGCGAAGGAGCTGGCGGCAGCCCCGTACGGCGGCCTCGACACGCCCGAGGGGCGCAGGGCGGCCGACGCGGTGGACGTCCGCAAGTTCCGGCACGGCGGGCCCAAGCCGCAGTCGCGGGAGGCGGCGATCATCATGCTGGCGGACTCCGTGGAGGCGTCCGTCCGCTCGCTCTCGTCGCGCGACGAGACGGCCATCCGCGCCATGGTGGCGCGCATCTTCGAGGAGCGGATCGGCGACGACCAGTTCGACGAGTGCGACCTGACGCTGCGCGACCTCGAGCGGATCCGCGACGCGTTCGTCGGCCAGCTGCTCGGGATGTACCACCAGCGGATCGCCTACCCGCAGAACAAGGTGGTGGAGCTGGAGTCGCGCCGGGCGGCCTCGGGCGAGGACGACTAGCCGCTCTCGCGTGCGCTCGGCGCCTGAGTGCCGCGCGGTGACGTCAGACACCGTCTGGGAGGCGGCCCCATTGACCGCGCGGCCGCGCACCCCCACCATGCATGCCACGGCGCTCGGCCCGGACTGTGCCGTGTCCCCAATCCCGGATCTGAGGCGACGTGGCGATGCACTCGGTGGTTCGTCGGTTCGTGGCGGTCGCGGCCGCCATGCTGGTGCTGTCCGGTCTGGTCATGCCCACGGCGATCGCCGCCGGCACGGCATGGAGCCACCGCGACGCCCGGGTGTGCGCCCAGGGCACGGCCGACACCGCGGCCTGCGCGAGCATCGCCCGGACGCTCTACCAGAACGGCGTCGAGTTCCACGCGGCGTCGGCGCGCGACCTGGGCGAGGCGGCCAGGCCCGCGGCGTCGGTCTCGTACTCGGCGACCGGCATCCGCACCGCCTACGGGATCACCGGCTCGGGCGACCCGTCCCGCGTGATCGCCATCGTCGACGCCTACGACGACGCCAACGCGTATGCCCACCTGTCCACGTACCGCAGCACCATGGGGCTGCCGGCGATCAGCAGCTGCTCGCTGTCAACCCTGGCGGGGCTGACCAGCTCGTCATCGAGCCCCTGCTTCGCCAAGGTGAACCAGACGGGCGGCACGTCGCTGCCGTCGCCGAACTCGGGCTGGGCCAACGAGGAGGACCTCGACCTCCAGGCCGCGTCGGCGGTGTGCCCGATGTGCAGCATCGTGCTGTTCGAGGCGGCGTCGGCATCGTTCGCCGACCTGGGCACCGCCGTCACGACCGCGTCCAGCACCGCGCATGTGCTCGCCATCTCCAACAGCTACAGCTCGA
>JAJYGO010000323.1 GCA_021785115.1 Chloroflexota bacterium
ACTTGACGCCTCGACTGCGCCTGCTCGGCCTCTCCCTGGGCGACCGGGCGTGCCTGGCACTCGCGCTCTCGATGCATGCCACGGCCCTGACCGCGGACGAGTCGTGGAGTCGCCTGGATCTCGACGGGCTTGTCGTCGAACTGATCCGGTAGGCTGCACGGGCGCGTCAGGCACCCGTTTGCGACGGCCAATCCCTGCCTTGGTTTGTCGGGGCAAGCCCTCTCGCCCCGACCAGCCGGTTCTCATCAGGTCCGAAGGCCGTGCGTCTGCCGGCCGGCCCTGAACCTTTCGCACCTCCCGGGCCCATGCCATAGTGAGGCATGCCTGTTCGCACCGTCATCGAACGTGGGCCCAAGGACAAGCGGTCGGTGGCCTTCAGCATCGACTGGCCAGGATGGAGCCGGGGCGCGAGGACCGCCGAGCTCGCCCTGGAGACGCTCGAGTCCTATCGGGAGCGCTACGGGCCGGTCGCGCGCCTCGCCGGGATGTCGCGCGAGTTCGACGCCGCCGGGCCCCTCGAGATCGTGGAGGACAGGGTCGGTACGGGCTCGACCGACTTCTGGGGCATCTCCTTCTCGCCTTCCGCGGCCGAGCTGGGCCCGATGGGTGAGGCGGATCTCGAGCGCGGGATCACGCTGTTGCGGGCCTGCTGGGCGTTCTTCGACGGCGTTGCGGCGCGGGTGTCGCCGGAGATGCGCAAAGGGCCGCGCGGCGGAGGACGGGACCGCGACCAGATCATCCGCCACACCATCCGCACCGAGAGCGAGTACTTCGCCAGGCAGGTGGGGCTGCGAATACCCGAGCGTGCGGCGCTCACGCCGGACGGGCTGCGCCAGCATCGGGAGGCCTACGTCGCGGCGATGCGCGCGTACAACGCCGGCGAAGTCAAGCGGCGCATGCGGTCGTGGACGCTGCCGTTCCTCATCCGACACTCCGCCTTCCACACGCTCGACCACGCGTGGGAGATGGAGGACAAGGACCTCTCCGCCGAGAACGACGACTGACCACGACGGCCGTGGCGCGGGCCGCTACCCCGGGCGCGGCCCTGGTGAACCTCGATGCCAGCGCCAGCGGTGGTACCATACAAGCATGGACAAGACGACGATCTACCTGCCCGCAGACCTCAAGTCTGCGATCCGGAGGGCGGCCCGGCGACGCGGCGTATCGGAGGCCGAGGTGATCCGCGACTCGATCCGCAGCGCGGTCGGCGGCGAGCGACCGCGTCCGCGCGGAGGCCTCTTCGGCAGTGGAGCGCCGATCGCACGGGAGGCGGACGACCACCTGGCGGGCTTCGGCGAGCGATGATCGTCGACACGAGTGCCCTCCTCGCGTTCTTCGACACCGACGAGCCGGACCATGACGCCGTCTCACGCGTCATTGATGCGGCGACCGAGCCGCTCGTTGTCTCGCCGTACGTCGTGGCCGAGCTCGACTACCTCGTCGGATCGCGCCTCGGCGTTTCGGCCGAGCTCGCCGCGCTGACGGAGCTGGCGGGCGGAGCCTGGGATCTGGCCGCATTCTGCACCGAGGATCTGGCAGAGGCCACCTCGGTCGTCGAGCACTACGCGGACCAGTCGATCGGCGTCGCCGACGCGTCGAATGTGGTCCTCGCAGCACACTACCAGACCCGGATCATCGTGACCCTCGATCGGAGACACTTCGGCGTCGTGCGGCCACTCGCCGGCGGCCGCTTCACGATCCTGCCGTAACCCCGCGATCCCTCAGCGTCCGGCGAACCGGGGGCGGGAGGGAGCTGGAGCCGGCCCCGGGTAGGCCCGACGTCAGCGCCGTGCAACACGCGAGACGCTCGCCGTGGTAGGTTCCCGCGCATGTTCGCGACCGGGTTCGTCAACCTCTACACACACGACATCGAAGCTGGCCTTCGGTTCTACCGGGATCTCCTCGGATTCGAAGAGACCTTCCGCACACCCACCACCGGAACCCCGGAACACGTCGAACTCACACTCAACGGGTTCAGCGTGGGGCTTGGCACAGTGGAGGCTGCGAAGAGGGTCCACGGAGTGGACGCGTCGCCCGGCAGTCCTGCCATGGTCCTGGTCGTATGGGCCGACGACGTCGACCAGGCCTTCGAGCAGCTGACATCTGTTGGCACGCCCGTCGTCCAACCCCCGCACAACACCGGCAAACACAACCGCAACGCCCTGCTGCGCGATCCCGACGGCAACCTCGTCGAGATCGTGGCCCGCGTGGCCTAGCCAGCCCGGGTGCGCCGGACCGCATCTGCGCCGATCGCCAGGGGCGTCGGTCGGTCAGCCGACTGCGGCGAGGGGACGTCTGACGACCCCGGAGGCGATCCTCACGATTCACCCGTAAGGGATCGCTGCGACTCCTCTCGCCCCGACCACTCGTCCCCCGATGGCTGTCGGCCTGGGGCCTCGCGGCCATCACGTCGGTCATGGTGTCCGGCCTCCTTGTCATGTTCCGTCTTGCCGAACCGATGTCGACGACCCAGCTCGTCCTGGCTCTTCCCATCGGCCTGCAGGAGATGGTCCTGGCCGTCTGGCTGATCGCCAGGGGGTTCAATCC
>JAJYGO010000307.1 GCA_021785115.1 Chloroflexota bacterium
CGACCTGCTCGGTGAGCCGGGCGACGGCGGCCCGGAGCCGGTCCGAGACCTCGCGTGCGGCCGCGGCCCCGGCGCGCGGCAGGAGGACGGCGAACTCGTCGCCGCCGTAGCGGTACACGCGGTCCTCGTCGCGCAGCGTCTCCCGCATCACGCCCGCGATCCGGGCCAGGAGGGCGTCGCCCGCCGGGTGGCCGTGGCTGTCGTTGTAGGCCTTGAACGCATCGAGGTCCATCATCAGCAGGGCGAACGGCCTGCCGGCCGCGACCGCCTCGCCCAGCTCGCGCTGGAACGCGCCGTGGTTGCGCAGCCCGGTCAGCGCATCGCGCTCGGCGCGGGTCACCATCTCGCCGTGCGTCTCGGCGTTGCGCAGCGCGATCGACGCCTGGGCCGCGAACAGCTGGACCAGCTCGAACTCGTCGCCCGAGAAGTGGGCCTCAGGGCCGCCCATCCGTGACACGTTGAGCGTGCCCACCACCTCGCCGCCCACCATCAGCGGGCACACGATCATCGACTCCGGCTCGTCGGGCGTGCCGGGGATCTGCGCGACCCGGGGATCGAGGTGGGCGTCGTTGGCGAGCACGGCCTCCGCGTGGTGGATCGCCCAGCCGGTCAGGCCGTCGCCGATGTCGCTCTCGTGCTGGAGGATCAGCTCGGCGAACCGGTCCCGGGCGACCACGGCCCGCTGGCGCCGGGTGCTCCAGTCGATCCGGTAGATGGTCAGCGCGTCGTAGGCGACGACCGCCTTGAGGGAGTCCGCGATCATCTCCAGCACGCCGCCCGGGTCGAGGGTCGAGAGCAGCTTCTCGCTGACCTCGCGCAGCCGCCGCTGGCCGTCGAGCAGGTGGTGCAGCTCGGCCCGCTGGCGGCGGACCTCGGCGAACGCCTCCGCGTTGGCCATCGCCTGCGCCGCGTAGCCCGCGAAGATCTCGAGCATCCGCTCGTCATCCTCGGTGTACTGGTCGTAGCCAGCCGTGGACACGACGATCACGCCCACCACGCGGTCCTCCCAGTCCATCGGGACCAGGAGCATGGACTCGACGCCCCGGTTGGCGCCCATCTGGACGGAGCGGGGATCCGAGGAGGCGTTGCCCAGCCGGAGCGTCGTGCCGTGGAGGGCGACCCAGCCGGTGAGGCCCGTGCCGATGGGGACCCGCAGCCTGTCCAGGCTGGGCCGGCCGATGCCGCTGACCTCGCCCTGGAAGGCGACGGGCTCGCACATCCCGCTGGCGGCATCCACCCGGTAGACCCGAATGGTGTCGTGGCGGATCAGGCGGTCCATCCCCTCGACGATCGCGGCGCTGATCCCCTCGACGTCCCGGATCCGGTTGAGGCGGCCGGACAGCTCCGCGATGGCGCTGAGGCGCGCGGCGCCGGTCTGGACGGAGAGCGAGAGGCGGGCGTTCGCGATCGCGGTCGCCGTCTGGCCCGCGAACGAGCCGCACAGGTCGAGCTCGGCGTCGGTCCAGGCGTACGGCGCGTGGTGGCCCAGGACCAGCAGGCCGACGAGCCGGTCGGCCGCGACGAGCGGCACGTACGCCACCGTGCGGACGCCCATGCGCCGGTAGATGTCGCCGAAGTGCGGGTCGCGCTCCGGCTCCTCGACGACCTTCGTGCCGTGCCGCGCCGGTGCGCCTACGCCGGGGAGATCGTCATGCCGGGCGACGAGCGCCACCGCGTCGATGAGTTCTCGCCCGATGCCCTCGTGGGCGGCGAGCCGCAGCGGGTGCTCGCCCTCGCCCGCGAGCCACAGGCCGGCGAGCTCCGCGCCGAACAGGGTCTGGGCGCCGGAGACCACGTCGCGCAGCACGGCGTCGAGGTCGAGGTCCGGGCTCAGGTGCCCCAGGACCCGCTGGAGGGCCAGCGCGCGGGCGGCGGGCGGCGCGTCCGGTGAGGGGCGGACGGCGGGCGGCGCGTCGGGAGACCCGTCAACGGCGGGACGCCGGCGTCGGTTCGGTTGCGCGGTGTCGTCGAGCGCGAGCGCCATGCCTGGACGATGGATCCCCGAGGCCACCCGACACGCTGGCTGCAGCCCGTGCGGGTGTTGCGGTGCACAGTACCGGTCCGCGCCCGCCCGTTTCGACGGTACGGAGGTCATCCCCCGAAGCGGGTGTGTCGTCGCCCCGGGTGCCGCAGGCGGCCGCCGGCATCCGCGGGCGGGCGGCGTCAGGAGGGAGCGGCGGGGCGCGAGCGTCAGGGACGAGCGCGTCAGGGCCGAACGCGTCAGGGCGGCGGCGCCAGGGCAGAGCGGCGGCAGGAGGGAGCGGCAGGGGCGTCAGGGGCGAACGCGTAGAGGCGGCGGCGCCAGGTCGGCGGCGGCAGGGCAGAGCGGCGGCACATCGCGCCGTCGATGCAGGGCGCGGTCCGGGGCGCGAGAATGGCCAGACGCGGCGCCGCCGGGCGCCGGGCCCTGCGGAGGCGGCCATGCGAATCGCGATCCTCGGTGCCGGCAACGTCGGGGGCGGCCTCGGCAAGGCGTTCACGGCGGTCGGCCACGACGTCGTGTTCGGGGTGCGCGACCCCGACAGCACCAAGACCCAGCTGGCCCTCGCCGAGATCCCCGACGCGGTGGCCCTGCCGCCGGGCGAGGCCGTTGACGGCGCGGATGTGGTGGTCTTCGCCGTGCGCCCGGTGGCGATCAATGCCACGGTCGCCGAGTTGCCGTCTCTGGCCGGCCGGATCGTGATCGACGCGATGAACCGGTTCGACGCCGAGGCGGCCGCGCGCTCGACGACCCAGGACCTTGCCCAGCTGCTGCCCGGAGCGAAGCTGGCCAAGGCGTTCAACACGACCGGCTTCGAGAACTACCCGACCGCGGCTGCCCGGACCGTGCCGGCCGTCATGTTCGTCGCGGGCGATGACCCCGACGCCAAGCGGGTCGCCATGGCGCTGGCCTCGGAGATCGGGTTCCGGCCCGAGGACGCCGGCGGCCTGCCCAACGCCAAGGTGCTCGAGGAGATGGTCAAGGTCTGGCTGGCGCTCGCCCAGGTCCACGGCCGGACGGTGGCGTTCGCGATCTCCGAGGGGTAGCGGGCCGGGGGTCCGCGGGGGTCCGCCGCTGGGCCGCGGTGGTCCGCCGCTCGGCCGCGGGGTCTTCGCTCCTCGAGACGGGCCACCCGGCGGCCCGATGGACGCTCTCCCCGTCAGCCCGCAAGGGCGTCTATACAAGTGCCCGCGCGGGAACAGCACACGCGCAACACGCGCACGCCCGGGTGCCCGCACAAGTGCCCGCGCGGATGTCCGCACAACCGTGGGTTGTGTCCGGCGTCGGCGCCGGGCTCTGGGCGCCCCCGCACAACTCCCACTTGTGCGGCACGCCCCAGTCGCCCGGCTTGCCGTGTGCCGCACAACTGTGGGTGGTGTGGCGGGCGTCGGACCGGCCGTCCTGCGCGCAACTACAACTGCTGGTTGTGCGGAGGTGCGCCCGGCGAACGGCGGAGGTGCGCCCGGCGAACGGCGGAGGTGTGCCCGGCGAACGGCGGAGGTGCGCCCGGCGAACGGCGGAGGTGCGCCTGGGGATCAGTGGAACCAACCGGAGGACCGACCCGCTCGTCGGGAGCATCGACCACGTCGATCCAGCGCCGGCCGGCACCATCCCGTGCGACGGGCGGGGGCGTGCGATGGACGGGGCCGCCCGATGGCCGCCCTGTGGGCTGGGGCTGGGGACTATGATCCGCACCAAGCGCGGAGCGCCGCCGCTGCCACAAGGGACCCCGTGGCCCGATCGTCGTCGCGCACCCCGGCCGCCCTCGTCGTGGTTGCCGCGCTCGCCGCGCTGTACGTGCTCGGCTCCTCCGACTCGGGCTCGTCGGGCTCGTCGGGCTCGCTACCGAGCACGCTGGCGACACTCTCAAGCGAGGCGCCCGGTGACCTGACCGGTGCGTCGGCACCCCCGGGCGTCCCGACCGCGACCACGGCGACGGCAGCCCCCTCGGGCACCCGCGCTCGCGCGACGACGAAGCCCCAGGCCGCAGCCGCCTGCAAGCCGACCGACCAGGACCGGTACGTCTACCACCCATGGCGGCTGCAGGTGGTCCGCGCCTGCATTCGCGTCTCGGGCACGGTCGACGCGATCCGCCGAGAGGCCGACGGCGACCTGCACATCCTGCTGCGGCTCGACGCGCCGTACCGAAGCCTCCTCCGGCCGGCGAACCAGGGCGAGGAACTGGGCGACCTCGTAATCGAGCCGGTGTGCGTGGGGAAGGTGAGCCAGTCCGACGCGATCCCGATCTGCCGATCCGACCCCGACCCGCTGCCGAACCGCTTCCCCGCCGTGGGCGAGCACGTTTGGATGGAGGGCCGCTACGTGCTCGACACCGACCACGGCGACTGGGCTGAGTTGCACCCGCTGTACCGCTGGGGCAGTTGAGCCGCGGGCCAGCGGGTGGCCCTACCGTTCCGCGCAGGGAGGTCTCGGGCGCGCTGTGGGCCAAACGCTGCCTCCTTGTGATCGCCGCGAGTCGCTCGGACCGCGGGATGGCCCGTCTGCGCCGCGACGGAACCACTTGGCCACCGGGTGGCCCGGGCGGCAGCGCGCGGCGAATGGGGCCCCGACTCCCAGCGAGGCGTGTGGCACCATCGAGGGTCATGGCCTCCCCTCTTCGCTACGGGTCGCCGGGCCGGACGGCGCTGCCGGCGCGGCTCGGCTCCGCCGCCCGGGCTCCCCGAGGCCGTCGCCTCCTGTGGGTCGGGGCGGCCGCGATGCTCGTCGTCGGCCTCGGGCTGCTCGTCGGCCTGGTCGAGGAGTTGGCCGCACCGATGGGGCCAGGCTCGCACCACGACTTCCTCGCGTTCTGGGCGGCTGGACGGCTGGTTCTCGATGGCCGCCCCGGCGCGCTCTACGAGCCGGCCGCCCTGACGGCGATCCAGCGCACGGTGATCCCGAGCCCGATCGGCGCGAACGGGTACATGCCGTTCATCAACCCGCCCTTCGCGGCCGTCGCCTTCGCCCCGCTGGCAGCGCTCCCGGTGGAGGTGGCGCGGGCGGTCTGGGCGGGCATCAGCCTCGCGCTGCTCCTCGGCGCCGGGGCGTGGCTGGCGCGACCGCTGCCGCTGCCGCAGCGGATCGCGGCCGCGTTCCTGGTCGCGCTCAGCGAGCCCGCGATCGTGTCGCTGGCGGAGGGCCAGTGGTCGGCCGTGCTGCTGGTCGGGGGCGGAGCGGCGCTCTTGGCCGCGCGCCGCGGCTCATGGCGGCTGGCCGGCCTCGCGCTCGCCAGCTGGTGGCTCAAGCCGCAGCTCCTCGTCCTGCCGATCGTCGCGCTCGCGCTCGGCCGTCGCTGGACGCCCATCGCCTGGGCCGTCCTCGGCGGCCTCGTCCTCGCGGTCGGCGGCCTGCCCTTCGCCGGGATCGACACGTACGCCAGCTACGCCGCGTACCTGCTGCAGGTCGGCGTCAGCCACTTCGAGGGCGCCGGAGCCCTCGCCCCGTCGGCCTGGCAGGGTTCGCTGGCCTCGACCGAGGGGCTCAACGGCCTGCTGGTCGGCGCCTTCGGCCAGGGCCAGGTCGGCGCGGTCGACGCGCTCTGGGCTGTGCTGTCAGTCGCGCTCGTCGGCCTGTGGCTCGCCGCGGCCGCCGCCCAGCGGCCGGGCTTCGACTCGCCGGGGAGTCGCCGGGTCCTCGCCGCGGGCGTCGGGGTCGTCCTGCTGACGAACCCCAACCTGTTCACCCAGGACTGCACGCTCGTCTTCCTCGTGGTGCCGATCCTCGCCTCCGAGGAGTCGGACCCATCCGAGCGGTGGGCCGCCATCGCGGGCGTCGCGGGCCTGGCCGCCCTCGTCGTGGTCGACCAGGCCACCGGGCTCCACGTCTTCACGATCGCGCTGCTCGTGCTCACGGCGGCCGCGTGTCTCGGCGCCGTGGCGGCCGCTCCGGGCGGCGGGCGGCTCGCCGGGCTCCGCGCCCGCCGTGTCGGCGGCAGCTAGGAGTCCACGATGCCCCGCCCGCTCAGCACATCGAGCGGAACTCGACGTGGCCGGGGTGGCTGGCGCCGCCGACCCAGTCCTGGCCCTCGCCCCAGACGAGCATCGGGGCGCCGCACCGGTTGATGCCCATGCCCATGTAGTCGCCGTACGGGAACAGGAACCCGTTGGGCTGCTCCTGCGCCTGGCTCGGGTCGTAGCCGGAGACCTTGACCGAGGGGCCGGTCCAGGAGACGCCGCCGTCGGAGGACGAGCGCAGCCACACGTTCCAGCCGTTCATGTGGTCGATCGGGCTGCCGGCGCGGTCGTCCATCCACGCCACGGACACCTGGCCGGCCGACCCGCCGATCACGGTCGGGAAGAGCGCATAGCAGGTGGAGTCGGCGCAGCCGGAGGCATCCTTGTCGTCCACGCGCCCCAGCGCCGTCCAGGTGGCGCCGCCGTCGGCCGAGCTGAACAGGTTCACGATCGGCGGGCTCTTCCGGGTGGTCGAGGACTGGCCCTGGCCCGCCGCGAGGTAGAGGGTGCCGGCGGCGTCGATGCCGATGGCGTCCTGCGGGCTCCAGTACGCGAAGCCGCACGAGCTGAACGGGCAGTCGGGGCCCTGCACGGCCGTGCCGACGACCACGAAGCTGGTGGCGAGGGTCCCCGGCGCCGTCCTCGAGACGCGGTAGTCCACCGCGGGACTGCCGGAGCAGGAGCTGGACTGGCAGTCGGCCCACGCGAACACGACGTTGCCGTGGGCGTCCACGACGCCGCCCTCGGCGAAGGCGACCACGTCGGCCTTGAGCACCGTGGACTGCGTCCAGGTGCTGCCGCCGTCGGTGGACAGCGCGATGAAGTGGTTGGCCGCCTGCGAGTAGGCGACGTACAGCCCGCTGGGCGCGGCGACCAGCTTCTCGTGGTCGCAGTTCTTGCAGTCCTTCGCGTTGGTCTTGGCCGCCGTGGAGAAGGTGGCCCCGCCGTCGCTGGACTTGGCGACGACGACGTCGGTGTGGCCGCCGTTCAGCCCGTAGCCCAGGAACGCGAGGTACACGTTGCCGGACGCGTCGATGGCCAGGCTTGGGTCGGCCTGGCGGGGGTAGGTCACGCCGTCGAGCGGGCCGGTCCACGCGGCGTGGGGCGCGGTCCAGTGGGCGCCGCCGTCAGTCGAGGTCTGGATGTAGATCGCCTGGGGGCTTGCCGACGCGGGATCGCACGTGGGATCGCCCTGGTAGTGGGTGATGGCGGCCACGATGAGCCGGCCGCTCTGGGCGAGGGTGGGCTCCCAGTCGTCACCCCCGCAGTAGCCCAGGCGGAGCGGCGACGGGGACGTCTGGGCGGCGAGGACGCCCGCAGGCAGCATCGCCCCGAGCAGGAACGCCACCGCCAGCACGACCCGGATCCTGGACATCGCGCCCTCCAAGCACAGCAGTCGGCCGGGCCTCCCCGCGCCACGGCGCACCGGGCCCTGGAGCGCACCCTACGAGCCGGGTCGGCGGGCGTCAAATGGGGCCGCGACGACACGTCGGCTGTGCGCGACACGACACCCCGCGACGTATCGGTCGATGCTGCCGAGCGCAGGTCCGCGCTGCGTGCTCCGTTCCCATTCGGCACCCCCGCACGCCTTCGGACGGCTGTCCCGCTGGCGGCACGCCCCTTGCGGGAAGCACCCTCTCTTGGCGCGCGGTTCCGTCCGATGTGATGCACCGGCGCCGGCGCCGCCTGCAGTTCTGCAACGAGAATGCAAGCTTGGCGGCGTTCTGCGGGCATGGGATGCTCCGCGCGTTGGGGAGGCATTGACACGCGGCCCGCGTCCCGGTCGCCTGAGCCGCGTCGAGCCACTGGCGAGCCCGGCCCCTGTGTCCAGAGAGCGCTGGAGGGACACGCTGTGGCTCGCATTCGCACGGTGACTGGCATCCCGGCCTTCCTCTTGCTCGCGGTCGCGGTGTACTTCGGCGTCGGCCTGATCCTTTCGTTTGTTGACTATGCGAGTCCCAACGACGACGCGATCCTGTCGATCCTGCTAGCCATCGCCCTCCCGATCCTGCTTATTCGCGCCCGGCTGCAGCTGGACGCGACGGATCCCTTCCGGGTGCACGCCGGGGACGATGGCGTGGAGCTGTATCACGTGACGGGCCGCGTCGAGGGCGCCGGCAAGCTGGCCGACGTCCACGGCGGCGGTGGGGTCATCAGGGGGTCCCACGTCTCCACCGACGCGTTTGGGAACGTCTACGGCGGTGGTGGCGGCGGCGTCATCAAGCCCGTCGAGACCACCGTCCACGACCAGTTCTTCGTCCACCGGTCCGACGGCTACGTGCACCCCGTCAAGCTGAAGGGGTGGGACGTCGCGGTCGCCGACGGCCACCTCGTCTCGGCGGTGTGGGCGAGCAGGGCCGCGGGCGACAGCCCCTTCGTCGCGGTGCGGAACCACTCGACACGCGACTGGGCTATGGCCCCCTCGTCGCCGTTCAGCGTCATCCGGAGGAACCCGCTCACCCTCATCGCGGTGATTGCCGTCGTTGGGCTGCTCCTCGCGGGGTACGCCGCGCAGCTTCCCGCGGACTCGAGGGCGCCGGTCTACGTCTACGTCTTTGGAGGTCTTGTCGTCGGTGGCCTCCTCTGGAACCGCCTCATCGCCCCTCGCTTCTGGAGGCGCTTCAAGGGGCGCGACGGCGGCCGGATCGCGGCGGCCCTCGACGCGATCGCCGGCGCGGTGACGGCCGCGCCGAGTGCGCCCGCACCGGCGCCAGCTGCCGTGCACGCGGCAGCCGACCCTCGTGGAGCGCTCTCGGACCTGAGGCAGCTCCGCGAGGACGGTCTGATCAGCTCAGACGACTACGAGAAGAAGAAGCAGGACATCCTCGGGCGGATCTAGTCCCGACCCGCGACACCGCCGGCCCTTCCGATCACGCGAGCTCAGGGCAGCGCGGGCAAGCCTGGCCTTCAGAGCCCGACCCGCTCCTCCCGCGGCGGCACGCCTCCCTCCGAGACGGCGGACCGGGCGCGACGCCAGCCCTCGGGCAGGAACATGGCGATGACGGCCGCGAAGGCCAGGACCTTGGAGGTGATGTTCAGGGCGTACGGGCCCGTCGATGAGGGGTAGGCGAACCCGAACAGCGCGGCCCAGGCGGCGAACACCAGGAGCATCGCAGCCAGCGCGACCAGCATCGGCCTGGTCATCCGGACCATCGGGGTCAGGGCGAGCACCGCGAAGGTCGAGACCTCGACCAGGAACAGGGGCAGGAAGAAGAGCAGGCGGTACAGGGTCGGGTCGGGCGGGATCGGCGGGTAGGTCCGCCCCATAACGACGAGGTCGAACGGCAGCTCGAACAGCATGGGCGCCGCCGCTGAAGCCATGGCCGCGCTGGCGAAGGCAACGCGCAGCCCGCCTCCGGGCCGGTAGAACACGACGGTGAACACCGTGACGAAGGTCACCACCACGAGCGTGTCCGTGACCGGGCTGATCGGGTCGACCGGAACCGCGCTGAAGTAGCCGGGGTAGGCGGTAAGCGCCTGCTGGCCCTCGACACCGGCGCAGACGAGCAAGGTCAGGATCGAGAGGAGCCACAGAACCACGATCAGGGTCGTGATCGCGCGCCCCGGACGTCTGGCCGCCTGGGGCGCCTTGAGGCGCGTCGACAGGTAGGCGACGGCGACTGCGGCCACCAGGAGGAGGAGGGCGAGGGCGAGGGAGTCGGCTCCGCTGTAGCTGCTCCACGTCCCGAACTGCGGCTCGCCGTCTTGCACGGCCCCATGATCTCACGCGGTGCCGAGCGGCTCGCGTGCAAACGCCGGCCGAAAGTCGAGGCTCCCGGGACGCCATCTCCGTAGGACGAGGCTTCGTCAGTCCAGGTGCGGGTGCTTGCCGGTCAGCCGGTGGAACAGGCGCGTGACGGCGCCTTCCGGCTCACGCGGCGGGACGACGTCCGAATCCTCCGGTTCCGGTCGGTCGTGATACTCGTCCGACAGCGTCCTGATGGGCGTGGCGAGGGGCCGGCCAGGGGCGAGGAACGCGCCTGACCGCTCGACCTTGCGTCGCTCGCTGTCCCCCATCGCCCTTCCCTCGTCGTGTCGCTGTCCGCGCCGTCAGCATCGGGCCACGTGGAAGTGGTCGTTCTGCAGCCGCGAACGCGCAAGCCACGCGGGTCACCTCGGTTCAGCGTCGTCTCCGTGCCGCTCCAGGTCAAGATGCCGAAGAGCACACGCCTCGGTGTCGGCGAGAGGAGCGAGACTGCCTAGTCTCACTTCTCCAACGCATCTGCGCCCGCACCTCCGCTATGACGGCGTCGGCGTCGAGCCCGAGGGTCGCTGCCACCTCGAGGAACTCGACCACGTCGAGCCGCCGTTCGCCGCGCTCCCCGGGTCCTGTCGGCGCGCCACGGGCCGGGGGCCGCGTCCGAGCTCACCGAGGCGGGGCGGGGGCGGCTGCGGGAGGCCGCGTCGGGCCGGGTCGCCGAGGCGCGCGAGTGGCAGAGCACGCACGCGTGGCCGTCAGACCCGGGCGCGTTCGGGCGGGACATCCTGCCGAGGCTCGCCATTGTGCCGGTGCGCGACCTGGTCGAGGCGACGGGGCTGTCCGAGAACTACTGCCGGCGGATCAAGAAGGGGCTGGTGGTGCCGCACCCGATGTGGTGGGACCGGCTGGGGGAGATCTGATGCCTGCACGGGGGCCGCCAGCAATCAGCGGATCCGCTTCCAGTCGTTCTCGCCGGGGAGAAAGTCGAAAGCCTCGCCCTCACGCCCAACGAGATCACGCAGGAGGCCCGCCGCCTCGCGAAAGACGTCGGGGTCGGACGTCTCGATGTGCGCACGGATCTCGCGGTCGGTCGATTTCAAGTGGACATGGAAGAGGGTTGGGCGACCACTCCGCGGGTGGAACAGGCGATCCTTGATCGCCTCCACGAGCACTGACTTCAGGACCTCGGGGGCGATGGTCTGCACGAACATGAGACCCAGCCCGATGATGACCACCGGCGGCGGCAGCTCTGAGTACTGATCAAACCATCCGGCGCTGACATTGAAATTGGCTTGCAGGGCCGTTAGTGCGCCGACGAGGTCGTCCTCCGAGAAGTTCTCGGAGTCGACGGCGAGCTGAATGGTTGGGAGGTCGCTTTCGGGATCCAACGGAAAGTCCTCGCGGCCGAATCCCACAGAGAACCCGAACCTGTCCGGCAGCGCCTCAAACACTTGGTCGTCGACCTCAACCTCGACCCATAGACCGAGCTCGTCGTCGGGAGTGCGTCGAAGGTCGGCTGCGACGATCCGCGCGTCCACATGCGTCCGATCGTCATGGTTCCAAGTGAGCGGTTCGCCAGGGGTCAGGCTCCCCGCCAACGACCGGATGTCGTCCTCAGAGAGGGTCCGCGAGCGTCCGGGAACAGGCCCGCTGGTGGCGAGGAATGCCGAGAACCTCTTGGCCATCTACCGTTCCTGTCAGGACTTTGGTGAGGGTGGGCGTCCGATACAGAGGGCCTCGGAGTGTGGCTCGCCAATCCTCGCGCTCTTCGATCGGTTGCAGGGCTCGCACAAGAGCTGGACGCCTTCGGGCGGGACGTCCTGCCGCGGCTCGCGCATGTGTCCGTCCGCGACCTGGTCGAGGCGACGGGCTGTCCGAGAACTGCGTCCGGCGGATCAAGCGGGGGCAGGTGGTGCCGCACCCGACCTGGTGGGAGCGGCTGGGGGCGGCGGGTCAGTAGCCCGGGCGGACGGGCGCGCCGGCCGGCCCGGGTCGCCGGGGGATGCGGCGGAGCGGCCGCGCTGGGCCGCCGCTCCGCCGCATCCGGCTCGGGCGGCCCCTACTTCAGGCTGAAGCTGAAGTCGATGGTCGACTTGTCGTTGAGGGTGATCTCGTAGAAGTACGTGTACCCGGCCTTGAGGTTGGACGTGCTGATGTTGTAGATCCACAGGCTGCCGGTCCAGCGGAAGGCGGTGTCCGGCGTCGTGGAGACGACGTCTGTGATGTCTCCAGTTTCGTTGCCCACGATCACCTTGACCATCGCGAAGCCGGTGACGACGCCGGGGGTGCCGACGAGGTTGCCGGACGCGTCGCAGACCACGAACTTGGCGGGGACGGTGCTGCCCTGCTTGAAGATGCTGCTGCCGTCGGTCTTGATGGGCGGCAGGATCTGGTGGCCGGGGGTGCCGTCGCAGGTCGTGCCGTCGGGCTCGTAGCCCGTCAGCTGGAGCGTCGCGCCGAACACGACGCCGGCCGGGTTGCCGGCCGCGTACGTCTGGCCGTAGCCCTGCGTGGCATTGAGGCCCTCGACCGTGATGACGTTCGGCCCGACGACGAAGTCGGCCGCCGGCAGGGTGATCTCGTGGATGGTGTTGAAGGACGTCTGAGGCGCGGAGTTGGCGGCCATGACGCCCACCACCCCGACGCTGGTCCCGTTGACAAAGACCTCGGCGTCGTTGTCGGCCGCGATGTACATCGTCGCGTCCGAGGCGACCGGGAACGCGAGGTCGAACGTCTGGGAGAAGTACGCGGTGGCGGTGGTCGGCGTGGGCGAGCTGGCCGTGATGTCCGGCCGCCAGATCCACTCGGCGCCGGGGATGCTCGCGAGCGAGGCGCTCCAGGCGCTGCTGTAGTTGGTCCCGTAGTTGATCTCGTCGCCTGTGCAGCCGCTGGCG
>JAJYGO010000198.1 GCA_021785115.1 Chloroflexota bacterium
CTCGGGAACGCTCGGTGACAAGGGCTTCTTCGATTCCGCCAACGCGGGCGTGACCAAGGCGGCAACGGACTTCGGCATCCAGACGAAGGTCCTGCAGGCCTCGCCGACCGATCCGGCGCAGTGGCTGCAGAACCTGGAGTCCGTGTCGAACGGTGACTACAACCTCGTCATCACCGGCAGCACGCAGCAGCACGACAACCTGACCCAGGTCGCCAAGGAGCATCCGAACCAGCACTACATCCAGTTCGACGACCAGGTCGCGCTGCCCAACGTGCTCAGCATCGAGTACAAGCAGAACGACGGCTCCTACCTGGCGGGCGTCCTGGCCGGCATCGTCGCGACCGACAAGGCGGACTTCTCGCTCTCCAGCGGCGGTGGCAAGGTCGGACTCGTCGGCGGCATGAACATCCCCGTCATCAACGACTTCGTGGACGGCTACAAGCAGGGCGCCGAGTCGGTCGGGATCTCCGCGTCCAACATCCTCGTCTCCTACATCGGCAACTTCACCGACGCGAACAAGGCCTACAACCTGACCACGGCGATGTACGACCAGGGCGCGGACATCGTGTTCGCGGTCGCTGGCGGCGCCGGGCTTGGCGTCCTGAAGGCGTCGGCCGAGCAGAACAAGTACTCGATCGGCGTCGACTCCGACCAGAACGGCCTGTACCCGGGCCACGTGCTCGCCTCCATGGTCAAGGAGGTCGGCAACTCCCTGTACGACCAGATCAAGGCCGCGATCCTCGGGACCGCACCGTGGGGCCAGCTGCTCCACTACGGCCTCCCGAACAAGGGCGTCGGCCTGATCATCGACACCAAGGACGTCCCCCAGTCGGTGGTCGACAAGATCAACGCCGCCCAGCAGGACGTCGCGAGCGGCAAGGTCGTCGTCAAGAGCGAGTTCAGCCAGTAGTCGAACCTTCCATGTCCGCCGGGGACGCGCGCTCGCCCCCGGCGGATCCCTTCCCTCCGGGGCCCGATGGCACGGAGAGAGCCAGCGGGAGACGGGTGTCCGCCAGATGACCACGACGTCGCCCCTTCTCGAGTTGCGGGGCATCACGAAACGGTTCGGCCACCTGGTCGCCAACGACCATGTCGACCTCCAGGTGGCCGAAGGCGAGATCCACGCCCTGGTGGGCGAGAACGGGGCCGGCAAGACCACGCTGATGAACGTTGTCTTCGGCCTCGTCCACCCGGACGAGGGAGACATCCTGCTGCGCGGCACGCCGGTCACGATCCGCAGCCCGCTCGCGGCGGCACGGCACGGCATCGGGATGGTTCACCAGCACTTCAAGCTGGTCCCCTCGCTGACCGCCGCGGAGAACATCTTCCTGGGCCGCGAGCCCGGCAACGGCCCCATGCTGGATGGCCCCGAGGCGCTGCGGAAGGCGGCCGAGCTCGCCGAACGGTACGGGCTCACCATCGACCCTGCGACCCGCGTGCGATTCCTGTCGGTCGGGCAGCAGCAGCGGGTCGAGATCCTGAAGGCGCTCTCCTACGACGCCCATCTCCTGATCCTCGATGAGCCGACGGCGGTGCTGACGCCACAGGAAACCGAGGAGCTGATCCAGGTCGTCCACGAGCTGCGGACGCGCGGGAAGACCGTCATCTTCATCACGCACAAGCTCAACGAGGTCCGGGCCGTCGCCGACCGGTTCTCCGTCATGCGCGACGGCAGGCGCATCGCCACCCTCTCGACCGGCGAGGCGACCGAGGCGGACATCGCCCGCATGATGGTCGGCCGGGAGGTGCTCTTCCGCGTCACCAAGCCGGACGTCGTCCCCGGGCAACCGGTCCTCGAGGTGACCGGGCTGAACGGACTGCGTGTCGACGGCACGGAAGCGGTCCGCGACGTGTCGCTCGAGGTCCGCGAGGGCGAGATCGTCGGCATCGCCGGCGTGGAGGGCAACGGCCAGAGCGAGCTGGCCGAGTTCGTCTGCGGACTGCGGCCGCCGACGGCCGGGAAGGTGTTCATCGACGGCAGGGAGGTCACCCGCGCGGACGTGGTGCAGCGTCGCGCCGCCGGCCTCGCGTTCGTGCCCGAGGACCGCATGGACCGCGGCGTCAGCGGCCCCATGTCCGTGTCGGAGAACCTCGCCGCCACCCACTACCTCGATCCGGGCCTGTCGAGGTTCGGCGTCGTTGCTCCGGGTCGCCTGCGTCGCTGGACGCGGGCGCTGATCGGCCGGTTCGACATCCGGAACGCGAACCCGGCCACCCCCGTCCACGCGCTGTCCGGGGGCAACATCCAGAAGGTGGTGCTCGCGCGCGAGCTCAGCACGGAGCCGAAGGTGCTCGTGGCTGCGCAGCCGTCGCGGGGCCTGGACGTCGGCGCCACCGAGGCGGTGCACCGGACGCTCGTCGAACAGCGCTCGCAGGGTCGGGCGATCCTGCTCATCTCGTCGGAGCTCAGCGAGATCCTCTCGCTGTCCGACCGGATCCTCGTGATGTACCGCGGCCGCGTCGTGCACGAGACGAACGCACGGGACGCGACCGACGAGGGACTCGGCCTGTACATGATGGGCCTGAAGAGCGACCACCCCGGAGACGTGCAATGACCGAACACAGCGCCCCGCTGGTCGACGAGACCCTCCGGGGCACGCTCGTGGCCAACCTGCGCTCCGCTGGCGAAGCCCTCGTCCAGCCGGCACTCACGCTCGCGGCCGCCCTCGTCATCGGCCTGCTCCTCATCGTCGGGATCGGCGAGAACCCCATCCCGGCCTACCACGCCTTCCTCTTCGGAAGCTTCGACAACGCACTCGACTTCGGGAACCTGCTGGCGAAGGCGACGCCGCTCATCAGCACGGCGATCTGCGTGATGATCGCGTTCCGCGGTGGCGCCTTCAACGTGGGCGGCGAAGGCCAGATGTACCTGGGGGCATTCTGGGGGGCGGTCATCGGGTTCACCTTCGTCGGCCTTCCGGGTCCCCTGCTGATCGTGGCGATCATGATCGCCGCGGGCATCGCGGGCGGCCTGTGGGCCGCGATCGCCGGAGCGCTCAAGGCGTTCTGGGAGGTGGACGAGGTCGTCAGCACGCTGCTGATGAACTACATCGCGATGCTCATCACGCAGTACTTCGTGGACAACCAGTTCAAGGACGTGACGGCAGGCGGGCCGATGACCGCCTACGTCGCCAGGCAGGCCTGGCTGCCCCAGATGCTCCCCCCTTCCGCGGTGACCATCGGCCTCCTCATCGCCATCGCCATCGGGATCGCGAGCTGGTTCCTGATGTTCCGCACGGTGTGGGGGGCGAACGTCCGCGCGGTCGGCACGAACAGGCGGTTCGCCCAGGCGATGGGGGTGAACGTCCGGCGCACCCTGATCCAGACGATGTTCATCTCCGGCGCAGTGGCGGGGATCGGCGGCGCGATCGAGGTGATGGGCGTCGAACACCGCTTCTACCAGGGCTTCTCGCCGGGCTTCGGCTTCCTGGGCCTGACCGCCGCCCTGCTCGGGCGGCTCAACCCGTGGGGCACGCTGGCGATGGCGTTCCTCTACGCCGCGCTCCTGAACGGCGCCGCGATCATGCAGATCCAGACGCCCGTCCCGAATCCGCTGGTGAACATCCTCGAGGGAATCATCGTCGTGGTGATGACCGCCACGGCCCGGCCCGCCATCCGCGGCCTCCTCCGTCGAAAGCGGGCCGCAGCGTGAGCGGGCTTGCGCAACTCGTCAACGCGGACCTTGTCGGGGCGCTGCTCCTCTACACGACCCCGATCCTCCTGGCGGCCATCGGCTGCGTCTTCACGCAGCAGGCGAACATCCTCAACATCGCGATGGAAGGGATGATGCTGACGGCGGCCTTCTTCGCCATCGCGGTGGGCGCCGCAACCCAGAGCGTGGCCCTCGCCCTCGCCGGCGCGATCGCCTCCGCCCTGGTGATGTCGGCGGTCTTCGGCTACGTGGTGCTCGTGCTCGGGGCCGACGTGTTCGTGGCCGGCATCGGGATCAACCTGCTCGCCGACGGGGTGACCGTGTTCCTCCTCGAGCGGCTGTACAACAACGAGGGCAGCTACACCCCGACCACGTTCCCCACCATGTGGCAGCTGGCCCTGCCCAGTGGCTGGGCCAACGCACCCGTGCTGGGCTTCCTGTACCACGCCCTGAACGGGCAGACGGTGATCGTCTTCGTCGCGCTGCTCCTCGTGGTCGTCTCGCACATCGTGCTGTACCGGACGAAGATCGGCGTCCACATCCGCGCCACCGGCGAGAACCCGGAAGCGGTCGAGGCGGCCGGCCTCAATCCGACCTGGCTCAAGTTCCTCACCGTCATGATCAGCGGCGTCTGCGCCGGGCTCGGCGGGGCGCAGCTGGCGATGGCCACCCTGGACGAGTTCATCCGCGAGATGACCAACGGCGTGGGCTTCATCGGGCTCTCCGCCGAGATCTTCGGCAACGCGACGCCGATCGGGTCGCTGATCGCGTCGGCGGTCTTCGGTCTCGCGAACGCGGTCGCCGACCGCGTCCAGGTGATCCCGAGCCTCAACGTGTCGCCCGACCTGGTGCTCATGCTCCCGTACGTGGTCACCCTCGTGGCCCTGACGCTGGCGATGATCCGGCGTCGGCGCGCACGGATCGCCTGACAGGCAAGGAGGGCGCGATGGAACCTCGCTCGCTCATCCTGGACATGGACGTCGGGGTGGACGACTCGGTCGCGATCCTCTACCTGGCGGCGCGCCCGGACGTGCGGATCGCGGCCGTGGGGAGCGTGCACGGCAACGTGGAAGCCCCGCTCGCGGCCGAGAACGCACGGCGCGTCCTGGAGCTCTGCGGGCTCGACGATGTGCCCGCGGCCACGGGCTGCTGGCGCCCCATGGCGCAGGAGCTCGCCACGGCCGGATGGGTCCACGGCGAGGACGGCCTGGGCAATACCAACCAGCCGCCACCGCGCCGAGGTCCGTCGGGCGAGCATGCCGTGGCCCAGCTGATCCGCCTGGCGCACGAGCGGCCCGGCACCTACGAGGTGGTGGCCACCGGACCCCTCACCAACCTCGGCACGGCGCTGGTGATGGACCGCGAGCTTCCCCGCCTGATCCGGTCCGTCACCATCATGGGCGGCTCCGCGGACGGCGTGGGCAACGCGGCCCCGTTCGGCGAGGCGAACATCTGGCACGACCCCGAGGCCGCCGAGCTGGTCTTCAACGCCGGCTGGCCGATCACCATGGTCGGCCTCGACGTGACCATGGTCACGCGCCTCGAGGAACCGGAGCTGGCCGCGATCGCCGCTGCGACGACGCCACAGGCGCGCTTCGCGACCGCGATCCTGCAGCACTACCTGGGGGTCTACGCGAAGAGCTTCGGCGGGCGGCGCATCTGCCCGCTCCACGACCCGCTGGCGGCCGGCATCGCGGCGGACCCGACACTCGTCACGTCCGCGCTCGACGCCGAGGTCCACGTCTCACGCGACGGCGAGACGCGGGGCATGACCATGATCGATCGACGTCCCAAGTACATGGAGGCCGAAGGGCGACGGGGGCCCTTCACCCGCGTGGCGCTGCAGGTCGACTCGCAGCGCTTCGTGGACGACCTGGTGGGCCGCCTCACCCGCCCGCTTCCCGGACGGCCGGACTGACCCGCCGCCCGACCCACCCGCTCACGTCAAGCTGCCCCGCCGCAGGACCGCCGGAAAGGAGCCCGCAGGTGCCCCAGAAGATCATCCTCGACTGCGACCCCGGCCACGACGACGCGATGGCGATCCTGCTCGCCAACGCGGCACCCGAGATCGACCTGCTGGCGATCACGACCGTGGCGGGCAACCAGACGCTCCCCAAGACCACCCTCAACGCCCGGCGCGTCTGCAGCCGGGCCGGGATCCGCGGCGTGCCCGTGGCCGCGGGCTGCGACCGGCCCCTGGTGCGCGAGCAGCGAGTCGCCGCGAACATCCACGGCGAGTCGGGCCTGGAGGGCCCCACCTTCGCGGGCGAGCCGGACGTGCCGCTCGACCCACGCCACGCCGTGGACCTGATCATCGAGCTGCTGATGGCATCCGGCGGCGACATCATGCTGGTCCCCACCGGGCCGCTGACGAACATCGGGCTGGCCATGCGCCGCGAGCCCCGCATCCTGCCGAAGATCCGGCACATCTCGCTGATGGGCGGAGCGTGGGGCTTCGGCAACCAGACGCCGTCCGCCGAGTTCAACATCCTGGTCGATCCCGAGGCCGCCCGGATCGTCTTCGAGAGCGGCGTCCCGATCACCATGTGCGGCCTCGAGCTGACGCACCAGGCCAAGGCGACGCCGGACATCATCCAGCGCTTCGCGGATCTCCACACGCCGCTCGGCGACTTCGCGGTGGAGATGCTCCAGTTCTTCGCGAGCACCTACAGGAAGATGCACGGCTTCGACGGGCCGCCGCTCCACGACCCGACCGCGGTGGCCTGGATCATCGACCCGACCCTCGTCGAGACGCAGCCCGCGCACGTGGACGTCGAGACGCACGCCGAGTTCAGCTACGGGCGCACCGTGGTGGACCTCCACGACGTGCTCGGGCTCCCGAAGAACGTGCTGGTGGCCACGAAGCTGGACGTGCCCCGCTTCTGGGATCGGATGGTCGGCGCCATCGCGAGCTACGGCGCCTGACGCCGCCGGCGCAGGGAGCCGACCCCATGGAGCGACACCCGATCATCCTGGACTGCGACCCGGGGCTGGACGACGCCTTCGCGATCCTCCTCGCGGCCGCCTCGCCGGCGATCGATCTCCGGGCGATCACCACGGTCGCCGGCAACCACACCGTTGACCGCATGACACTGAACGCGCGGCGCGTCTGCACCGTGGCCGGGATCCGGGACGTGCCGATCGCCCAGGGCTGCGACCGGCCGCTGGTCCGGCCCCAGATCGTGGGCAGCGACATCCACGGGGAGTCGGGCCTGGACGGCCCCACGTTCGGCCCCCCGACCGTGCCGACCGATCCGCGCCACGCGGTGGACCTGATCATCGAGCTGCTCCTCGCCTCGGACGGGGAGATCACGCTGGTGCCGATCGGCCCGCTCACGAACATCGCGACGGCGATGCGCCGGGAGCCGCGCATCCTGCCGAAGATCCGGCACATCTCGCTGATGGGCGGGGCCTGGGGCCTCGGCAACCGGACGCCCGCGGCGGAGTTCAACATCGTGGTCGACCCGGAGGCGGCCCGGATCGTCTTCGAGAGCGGCGCTCCGATCACCATGTGCGGCCTCGAGCTGACGCACCAGGTGATCGCCACGCCGGGGATCATCGACCGGATCGCCGCCCCGGGGACGCCGGTGGCCGAGATGGCCGCCGCGATGCTCCGCTTCTACGCCTCCACCACGGCACGGCGCCGGCGCTCCTTCGGCCCCGCGCTGCACGATCCCACGGCGGTCGCCTGGGTGATCGATCCCACGCTCTTCGAGGCAGAGGCGATGCACGTGGACGTGGAGACGCACGCCGAGTTCTCGTACGGGCGCACGCTGGTGGACGTCGACGACGTGCTGGGGCTGCCGAAGAACGCGATCGTCCCGACCCGCATCGACGCGGCCCGCTTCTGGGACCTGCTCATCGACGCGCTCGCCAGCTACCACGCCTGAGCATGGACGACCTGCTGATCCAGCACGGCCGCGTGGTCTCCGTGCTGACCGGTGAGACGTTCGCGGCCGACGTGACCGTGTCGGGCGACACGATCTCGGGCGTGCTGCCGCCGGGCACCGCCGGCCCCGCCCGCGAACGGCTGGACGCGACCGGCCTCCTCGTGGTCCCCGGGTTCGTGGACGCCCACATGCACGTCGAGAGCTCGTTCCTCACGCCCGCCACCTTCGCCGCGCTCGCCGTCCCGCACGGCACCACCACCGTGCTGGCGGACCCGCACGAGATCGTCAACGTGGCGGGGTCGGACGGACTGCGCTGGCTGGCCAGGGCCGGCGCACGCACCCCCATGACGATGCTGCTGGGGGTCCCGTCCTGCGTCCCGTCGCTCCCCGGCTTCGAGACCGCCGGCGCGGAGCTCGACGCCGCGGCCATCGCCGGGCTCCTCGACGAGCCGGGCGTGGTGGCGCTCGGGGAGGTGATGGACTACCGGGCGGTCGTGGGCGGCGAGCGGCGCATGCGGGACGTCCTGCGGGTCGCCAGGGACCGGGGCGTGATCATCGACGGCCACTGCCCCGGGATCTCCGGAGCCGATCTCTCCGCCTATCTCGCCGCGGGGATCGATTCCGACCACACGAAGAACCCGCCGCCGGTGGCGCTGGAGAAGGCTCGCCTGGGGATGCACCTGCAGATCCAGGAGAAGGGCATCTCCCCCGAGCTGATCAGCGGCCTGCTCGCCCTCCCGCTCCGGCCCCCCTTCTCGCTGGTGACGGACGACGTGGCGGCCGACGCACTCCTGACCCGTGGCCACCTGGATCACGTCGCGCGCCGGGCCGTGGAGGCCGGCCTGCCGCCCCTGGAGGCGCTGCGCGCGATCACCACCGTGCCCGCGGCCCGCCTGCGCCTCCACGACCGGGGCAGCGTGACGCCCGGGCGACGGGCGGATCTCGTGCTCCTCGAGGATCTCGCGTCGTTCCGGCCGGCCATCGTCATCGCCGGCGGCGCCGTCGTCGCGCGAGACGGCGCACCCGCGTGGAACCCGGCCCCGGACGACGCGACGGGGTTCCGCGAGACGGTCCGGCTGACGCCTCCGCGTGCCGACGACCTGGCGTGGCGCCCGGGTCTTCCGGACGGGCCGCGACGTGTCCTGGCGATCCGCGTCAACCCCGTCGACACCTCGACGGCCGCGGAGACCATCGCGGTCGAGGTACGCGACGGGACCGTGCACCTCCCCGCCGGCGCCGCGCTCCTGGCCGTGCTCCACCGGCACGGTCGCACCGGGGACCGGGCGATGGCGCCGGTGGTCGGGATGGCGCTCGAGGAAGGGGCGGCGGCCACGACGTACGCCCACGACAGCCACAACCTGGTGGTGCTCGGCACGTCCGGGGAGTCGATGGCGGCGGCGGCCCGGGCCGTGATCGACGCCGGCGGCGGGGTCGCCGTGGCCCGGAACGGGAAGGTCGCGGCGCTGCTGCCGCTGCCCATCGCCGGGATCATGTCGGACGCGCCGGCGGACCGGGTGGTGGCCGAGGCCGCCGCGGTGCGCGATGCGCTGCACGACTGGGGCTATCGCCACGCCAACGCCTTCATGAGCCTGGCGACCCTGACGCTGCCGGTCAGCCCCGCCCTCAAGCTGACCGACCGCGGACTGGTCGACGTCGAGCGCCGCGACTGGGCGGCGCAGCCCGGGGACGGGACGGCGGGCCCGGACGGGAGTGAGGGCCCGGAAGGGCCGGAGGGACACGGATGATCCGCCTGCTGGTCGACACCGACACCGCGTCGGACGACGCGGTCGCCCTGGTGATGGCCCTCCGCAATCCGGACGTGACGGTGGAGGCGATCACCGTGGTCGCCGGCAACGTGCCGCTCGAGCAGGGCGTCCAGAACGCGCTCTACACCGCCGAGCTGTGCCGCAGCCCGGTGCCCGTCCACGCGGGGATGGCCGGGCCGCTGACCCGGCCGCTCCAGACGGCGCAGGACGTCCACGGCAACGACGGCATGGGAGACATCGGCCTCCCGGTGCGGGGACGCACGCCGGCGCCGGGCCACGCCGTCGACGTCCTGCTGGACGCGGCGGAGGCGTCCCCGGGCGAACTCACCCTGGTGACGCTCGGGCCGCTCACCAACATCGCCATGGCCATCCTGCGCGATCCCGCGTTCCCCTCCCGCGTGCGGCGCTGCATCACCATGGGTGGCACCGGCGCGCTGCCGGGCAACGTGACCCCGCTGGCCGAGTACAACGCCTGGGTGGATCCCGAGGCCGCCGAGATCGTCTTCCAGTCCGGCATGCCGATCACCATGGTCGGCTGGGACGTGTCACGCCGCTACGCGACGATCGGGCCGGAGGAGATGCGCCGGATGGAGGCGGTGGACACCGAGCTGGCGCGCTTCTGCGTGGCGATCCAGCGGCGGCTGCTGGAGTACTGCCTGACGCAGACGAAGCTCGACGGCTTCGATCTGCCCGACCCGATCGCGATGGCGGTGGCACTGGACGACCGGGTGGCCACGCGCGTGGACCGCCGTTTCGTCGCCGTCGAGACCGGCGGGACCTGGGGACGCGGCCAGACGATGGTCGACGACCTGGAGGTCACCGGCCGCCGTCCCAACGTCGACGTGGTGCGGGAGGCATCCCGCGAGCGCTTCCTGGCGCTCCTCTACGGCGCGATCGGCGCCTGAGCGCGCGGCCGGCCCGACCGCCGGGCGAATGCGCCCGATCGATTCCCCGCCTCAGCCCTGGAAGCGCTCGACGGAGGCGAGGCTGCGCACGAACGACAGGTACTCGCCCACCGTCATGCGCGGCCCGGACGCGGCGAGCACCTCGCGCGCGCCAGCCGCATCATCGGCCAGCAGATCCACCAGGGTGCCTGCGAGCGCCCTGGTGGGGTCGAGGTAGGCCGCCGCCTCGTCCACGACGTGGAACGCTGCGCCGTGGATGGTGCCGCCGAATCCCCCGGTGCTCGGGTGGAGGAGGTGGAGGACCTGCGACAGGTCGCCCGCGTCGGTGGAGGCCTTGAAGGCGGGCCTGGTGGTCCACCCCTCCTCCCCCACCACCGCGCGCGCCACCCGGGCGAAGCGGCGCTGCATCACGGGATCCTGGACCAGCGGGAGGTAGCCCGGCAGCGTCTCGATCTCGACCGCTGCTCCCAGCGCCGACGCGCCCGCGCGCAGGCTCCGGTCCACCGCGGCGATCGCATCCTGCATCGCCCCCACAGAGAGCGCCCGGACCTGCGTCTCGAGTCGGGCCTCCGCGGGCACCACGTTGACCGCGTCGCCCCCGCGGGTGAGGATCGAGTGCACCCGCACCCCGTCCTCGTCGCGGAAGGTCTCCCGCTGCATCCCCATCGCGGTCAGGGCCAGGGAGGCCGCGTGCAGCGCGTTGATCCCCTGGTCCGGCGCGGCCGCGGCGTGCGCGGCCCGGCCGAGGAACCGGCTGCGCTTGACGACGAAGCCCGTGGATCCCCCGGGGACGGACAGCCGCCGGTCATCCGGGTCGGACGACGCGTGGATGTACATCGCCATGTCCACGTCGTCGAAGACACCGAGGCGCAGCAGCTCGGGCTTGCCGCCCAGGAACTCGATGCGCCCGGCGCGCGCCTGCTCGGTCCGCCAGGCCAGGTCCACGTACTCCTCGGCAGGCACGGCGATGAAGGCCACGCGACCGGCCAGGTGCCCCTCGATCGCGGCTGCCCGCAGCGCGGTGGCCACCCCGAGCATCTGCGCCACCTGGGCATGGTGGCCGCAGGCATGCGCAATCCCGGTCGCAGGATCCGCGGCCGGGTGGTCGGGCACCGGGAGACCGTCCAGCTCACCGAGGATCGCCACGGTCGGGCCGGGCGCCCCCATCTCCATGTCGGCCCGCACGCCCGTGATGGCCAGCCCCTCACGGGGCTCGAGCCCGAGCGCCCGCATCCGGTCCGCGACCAGGGCGGCGGTGCGGAACTCGCGGAACCCGATCTCCGGGTGGGCCCAGATGGCCCGCCCGACGTCGACGATCTCGTCCCGTCGCAAGTCGACGGCGGCCATGACCTGTGCGATCAACTCCTCGGTACCCATGCCGCGATCGTAGAGCACGGGTGACGGCGGTGCGCAAACCGCGCGCCCCCTGTCCACGTACTGATGGGTGACGCCACGAGATGCGTGGCCACCCTGACGCCCGATCGACGAGGACGAACCGCGTGAGCTCCGCCGCCCGCGCCGGTGACCCGGCGCCCTCCGCCCGTCGCGACGCGTCGTCCCGCCTGCGCGACAGCTCCGTCGTTCCCGCGGCGCCGCCCCTGCCGTCCGCAGCGTCCGCGGCACTGGCCGGGATTGTCGCTGCCGCGGCCGGCATCGGCGTGAGCGAGCTGGTGGCTGGCCTCGTGCCCGGTGCCCCGTCGCTCGTCGTGGCGGTTGGGAGCCTGCTCATCGCCCTGCAGCCACCGGGCGCGAAGGACCTGGTCGTCGCGCTCTTCGGGACCGGCGACAAGACGGCCCTCGGCGTGGCGGTCGCGGTGGTCGCCCTGGCGGCCGGAGCGATCGCCGGGCTGATCGGGCGCCGGAACCTCCGCAGCGCCTCCACGCTGCTGGTCGTCGTGGGCACCATCGCGGGCGCTGCCGCCCTGCTCCAGCCGCTCTACTCCCCTCTCCTGGGGGTGCTGAACGCAGCGCTGGGCGTCGTGGTCGCCGCCGCCGCGCTCCGGTTCCTGCTTGCACTGGCAGCGGTCCCGCAGCCCGCGGGCGCGGGCACTGCCGTGGGCGGGGCCAGTGCCGCCGGCGGGGGCACTGCCGTGGGCGGGGGCACTGCCGCCGGAGGGGGCAGTGCTTTCCGCCCAGCTGGCGGCGAAGCTGGGCGTTTCCGCAGGCGACCGGATCACGATTGCCGTGACCGAGGGCGACAGGCCGCGCTTTGACCTGCCGGTTGCCCGG
>JAJYGO010000070.1 GCA_021785115.1 Chloroflexota bacterium
CGTGCGGAGCTTCCGCCGTGCCGTTGCCAGGACGCGGCCGATCTCCGGCCAGGTCTGACCACCCCGGAACCAGCGCCGCAAGTGGCCGCTCTCGGACCGGCGGTCCACCGTGGTGTAGGGCGGGTCCGTGATGAGGATGCTGATGGAGCCCGGCGGCAGGGCGGCCAGGGCCTGCTGGGCCGGCATCTGGTACAGGCGCACCCGGGCCACGCTGGCGGCCAGGGCGGGGCGACCCACGGGCGGTGCGGTCCGCCTGCGCGGCGTTGGCGCGCGGCGCGACGGCCGCGGCCGCGATCCGGGGGTCATGGGGCGTCCTCCGCGCGCGGCAGCCGGCCGGCCGGAACCGGACCGTACCCGCCGGTTGCGGCGGTGCGGTCGGGCCGATCGGGCGTCGGGTCGGGCGCCGCACCGGCCGCCGGCCAGGGCTCGAACAAGGGGTCGGCGGTGAGGTCGGGGTAGGGGGTGCCGTCCCAGCGGCGCAGTTCGGGCGGCGATCCGCTGAGCGCCCGCGCCCGGACCGCCAGGGCGGTAGCCCGGCGGCGTCGCCGGCCGGCCGCCCGGAAGGCCGCCCACTCGGCGTCCGACGCCGAGCGGGCCGGTACAGGCGGCAGCGGCGGGGCCACCGTCGGGCCGGTGGTCGCCGGTGTCCCGGGATCGCGACCCGTGATCATCGCGATTCCGTCCGGTGCTGCTGGCGTCGGGTCCGTCGAGGGCCGCCCGCGCCGGCGACCCGCGCCCGGACCGGGCGACGGTCGCGGCCGGCAGGGCACTGGACGGCCGGGGCGCCCGCCCCATCGCGGGGGTCGCCGGGGGGCCAGGCACGGAAGTCGAAGGCGAAGGGGTCCATCAGTGCACCCGATCCGCCGTGGGCGGCGGCTCCCAGGTGAGGTGGCGCCCCCGCCACCGGCAAGCCACTCGGGGGACCTCGATCGAGAGGTCCCAGGCGGCCTCGGTGCCACAGAAGGGGCAGAAGCGGGGCAAGCCCCGGTGATCGGGCAGAACGTCGGGTCCGACCAGGATCTCCTCCTCGACGCCGCTCTCCTCGACGCGGTCGTGGATGCCGAACCACGTCCCCCAGCCCTGCACCAAGCGGCGGTGTCGGGTGGCCATGAGCACCTCGGCGAAGGCCTGGTCGGGCACATTCGGGAGCAGCTCGCCGCCGCGCGAGAGGAAGCCCTTGGTGACGTACTTCACGAGCTCGCGCCAGGACTTGCGCCGCTCGGGGGATCCCGGGGCGCCTTGGACGCGCCGGACCCAGACCCAGGACGCGCCCCGGCAGCTGCCCACGGAGCGGAACTGCGCGTCGTAGTGGTGGGGGCAGCGGGGAAGCCGGCCGCGGATGCCGGCCGCTCGGCGCTCCGCGCGGCGGATCGCGTCGCAGGTCACGGCCCGCCAGTGCTCCCGCATCGCGGCGTGGGTGATCCAGGCCGGCTGATCGATGAGCAGGTTGGCGTGCAGGTTCCAGGACGCGGCGCGCGCCTGGTAGGGCATCTCGATGCTGGTCACGCCGCCCAGGGCACCCCGCTCGCGCAGCCAGGGGCGCAGATGGGTGAGCGCGTCGTACAGGACCGCCAGGCCCGCATCGAGCCCGCCCAGGGGCGCGTTCGGGAGCGTGAGCACCCAGAACACGTCGCGCACCGTGTCGAGCGCGACCAGATCAAACCGCTCCAAGAGCCGCGCCGTCCGGCGGCGGGCGCAGTCGGGCTCCAGGGGGTTGCCGCAGTGCTGGGGCCGCACCAGGTAGCGCCCGCAGTTCCCGTCGCGATAGGCCTTGGCGGTCCGGCACGCGAGGACCGCGGAGGCCATCCGCGTCAAGGTGCAGGGCCAGCAGGGGCAGGCGCCTCCCCCGCGATGCTCGGGGCCACGCCCCCGACCATCCGTGAGCGCCCAGCCCGCCGCGCGGCTGATGGCAGCGTGGAGGGTGACCTTGGCCCGGTCGTGGGCCGCCGCGCGCTCGGCCTCCTCCTCGGGACCGCCTGCCGACCAGTCGAAGGGCCGCTCGCCCTCCTCGTCGGACGCCTCCTGCGGTTCACCGAAGGGGTAGTTGTTCCTGTAGTCCCTGGGTAGAGGTAGATGTTCCGCTGTATCGAGAGAAGCGGGGCGTCCGCCGGGGAAGAGGGCGACGTCGGAGCGGTGGGGCGGAACGCAGAAGGGCGCTGTCACGGCTACGCTCCCGTTCCGCCGGCGGTATCAGGCCGGGGTGGCATCTCGGGCCACGCCGGGTCCGATCGCGGCTTCTGCGGGGCTGTAGGTGTGGCAGACGCGGTCGTGCGGGCCGCCTTCCGGGTCCGATACAGGCGGGAGCGGCAGGCCCAGCCACAGGTCGTCCGATCCGCACGCGCCCAGCTGACCAGGGGTTCGCCGCAGGCGAGGCAGCGACCGGTGTTCATCGGGTGCCCCCGGCGCGGGGGCGCTGGGTTGAACAGTGACGGTCGTCGCATCCGCGACGGGGTAGAGTGCGCACAGGAGGGCCTCTTCCTCCGACGGTCGGGCTCCGGGGTCGTTGTCGAAGCCACCCCGGAGCCGCCTCTTCGCTTGACCGAGGAAGCACGGTGCCTCCCCGAAGCCGTCGCAGTTCTACCAACCGGCCCCCGCGCAACTCGTCCCGGATTCCCACTGCAGTACGACGGCGGGAGGCACCTGGGTACGCGGAACTGGCGCAGGCTGCCCACGCTGCGGGGTTTGAGGTCACCGCCTCCCAGGTCCACGAGTGGGTCGTGGACGGGCTCCTGCCGCGCACCGCCCAGCAGGTGTCCCTGGGCCGGCACGGGTTCGTCACGGAACGCGCGCCGGGCGTGACGCCGCAGCTCCTTGCGCTCTGCCAGCTACGGCGGCAAACGAAGTCGCGCCATAAGCTCGCGGTGCTGCTCTGGGCCGAGGGCTGGCCCATCGACACCGAGCGCGTCCGGAAGGCGGTGCTCGCCTGGTTCCCCACCGACCCGTTGCCCGCGCACCCCTCCGATCACCAGCTCGACGAATGGTCCAGGCTCGCCGAGCGCATGGCCCCGAAGCTCGGTGCGATGCTGGGTCTGGGGCGTGTCGGACCCGAAGTCGCCGACGGTCTTTTCCAGGGGATGCTGCTGATGGCAGGTCAGGGTGCGGATTCTCTGGACGAGGACGGCGCGGCCGCCATCGAACGGGCCGCGGGCATGGCTCCGCGAGCCCGGCGCGATCGCCTGGACGACGCGGGCCCGTGGCTGACGGGTGACGCGCTTGACGGGCTGGTAGTGATGCGCGCCTTCACGCGTGATCGACTGCAGTCCCTCGTCACCTCCGCGACCGTGGACGATCTTCGGGCGGCCCGCCCGCGCGTCCGCTTCATCCTGGTAGAGCTCCCGGAGTTCGCCCGCATGCTGGAGCTACTGGGAGGTCGCAACTTCTTGGGTCTAGGGGCACTTCCCCGCTTGATCCGACGCGCTCCGGAGATCGCCCTACCCCTCGCCCTCTTCTTCGCCGTAGAGGCCCCGGGGCTGGTGACGACGCTGGATGAACTCCACCAAGTCCTCCGCAAGGCGCCGACTCGTGCCGCGCTTGAGGCCGCCGAGGGCCATGTCGCCTTGCATCCGGAGCAGGCTGCAGCCATTCGGCGCGTAGGTCTGCTGGGGCTGATGGATCGGGGAGAGATCGTGGTAGGTGCGGTTACGGGCGCCGACGCCTCGTCTGCGCCGAGAGGGGACGCCCGGACGCGCCCTTGACCCTAGCTTGACGGTTGCTGGGTTCGGGCCGCTCAGAAGGTGGGTGGTCTCGGGCTGGCGTGTGGCGCGCGGCTGTACGGGCGGCCGCCGGCCCCCATCTCGGGAGGTGAGGAGATGGCCAAGTGTTTAGGCTAGTCGCATGATCCGAAACGAGCTCGACGTCCTGCTCGACAAGGTCCAGGACGCCGCCTTGCGGGCTGATCTCCGATCCCAGATCGACAGGCTCAAGCAGAAGCGGAGCTTCGGGCTCGTCTTCGAGCAGCACATCCCCGAGCGCGTTCGGCTGCCGCAGCACCCGATTCGCGTGGGCTCGCAGGTCGTGACCCGCGATGCTGACGACAGCCCCACGTACGAGGTCATCTCCATCGAGGACGGCGTCGCGACGATCGAGGTGATCCGCGACGCTGATGGCGCGTACCTCACAGCGCCGGAGCACGATGGCCTAGGTGAGTACGCGCCGGTCGATTCTGTCGTTGTCATCTCCGACTTCGGCGAGCCGGTCCTCCCTGGGTTCCGATACCTGGGGGCCGTCGAGCGCGGCGGCGACAAGCCGTACCACGTCGTCATCAACGGCGAGAACCACCACGCCCTTCAGGCCTTGCGGTTCACCCATGCCGGCAGGGTCGACTGCATCTACATCGACCCGCCCTACAACAGCGGCGCGCGCGACTGGAAGTACAACAACGACTACGTCGACGACAACGACGCGTATCGCCACAGCAAATGGCTGGCGTTCATGGAGCGCCGGCTGAAGCTGGCGAAGCAGCTGCTCAACCCCGAGAACTCGGTCCTGATCGTGACGATCGACGAGAAGGAGTACCTGCGTCTTGGGATGCTTCTGGAGCAGATCTTCGCGGGCTCTCTCATTCAGATGGTGTCCTCAGTCGTCAAACCTGGAGGAACGTCGCGAGTGCGCGGCTTCTCGCGAGTAGCCGAGTACTTGTTCTTCGTGTTCCTAGGTTCGGCGGACATCATCTGGACGGGCGACAACATGCTGGGGGCCGGCACAGCCAGCAGGTCGACGCTATCAGAGTCGTCGCTCTGGGAGGGCATGGTCCGGCGTGGCATCGGGGTTGTCCGCAAACAGAGACCCAAGCAGTTCTATCCGATCTACGTGGATCCTGAAGTCGCGCGTATCGTCGGAGCCGGCGATCCGCTCGACCCTGACGCCTCCCGCGACGACGCACCTGCAATGCCGGGTGCCACCGTTGTGTGGCCCATGAAGGACGACGGAACCGAGGGATTCTGGCAGCTCTCGCCGAGCGGGCTTGAGAAGGCAAGGCGAAACGGCACCGTTCGGGTCGGCAGCTTCAATGCGAAGACGGGTCAGTTCCGAATTCAATACATGAAGGCGAAGAAGGCGAAAGCGGTCGCCGATGGTACCGTCGCGGCCCTAGGCAAGGACCAGAACGGCGTTGTGATCCTTGACCTCGCCTCCAGCTCGCTATCCGTTGAGTCCACACCCCGGACCGTGTGGAACCGCGCTGCCCACGATGCCAGCGTCGGCGGAGCCGGCATGCTCAATCGCATGCTCCCCGGGCGGAAGTTTCCCTTCCCAAAGTCGCTCTATGCGGTCGAAGATGCGCTTCGGTTCATCGTTGGCAGGAAGCCGGACGCTGTCGTCCTCGACTTCTTCGCCGGGTCAGGTACGACCGCGCATGCCGTCGCGCGCCTGAATCGGCAGGACGGCGGTCGACGGCAGTCGATCATGATCACCAACAACGAGGTGTCGGTCGACGAAGCGAAGGATCTGCGTGCTCGAGGTCTTCGGCAGGGCGATCCGGAGTGGGAGGCGCTCGGCATTTTCGAGCACATCACGCGCCCGAGGGTGGAGGCGGCCATCACCGGCCGGACGCCCAATGGTGACCCGATCGCCGGCGACTACAAGTTTGCCGACGAGTTCCCGATGGGCGACGGCTTCGAGGAGAACGCGGCATTCCTCGAGCTCCGCTACCTCGACGCGGACGACGTCGCCCTCGGGCTCGCCTACGACGACATCGCGCCGCTGCTGTGGCTGCGCGCCGGGGGTCGCGGTCCCATCGCACCACGCCTCGACGCTGCCGGCTCGCCGCTCCCGTATGTCTGGACGGAGCAGTACGGCGTCCTGTTCGACGAGGACCGCTGGCGGGCCTTCGTGGCCGACCGGCCGGACGGCGCCAAAGCGGCGTTCATCGTCACCTACTCGCCGACCGTGTTCGCGGGCGTCGCCGCCGAGCTGCCGCCACGGATCGACACCGTCCGGCTCTACGACACGTACCTGTCCCTGTTCCAGCCCGGGCGGGGGCGCGCCTGATGCGGTACGAGCTGCGCGACTACCAGCGCGACGCCGCCATCGAGGTCCTCAAGCGACTCCGGCGCGGCCGGCGCGACTGGCAGGAGGAGGGCGAGCGCTCGTCGTTCGCACTCTCGGCCATCACCGGCTCGGGCAAGACGGTCATCGCCACGGCGGTCATCGAGGCCCTCCTGTTCGGCTCCACCGACCTCGACACAGACGCCGACCCGCGCGTCGCCTTCCTCTGGATCACCGACGACCCGGCGCTCAACCGCCAGACCCGCGCACGGATGTTCGACGCGTCGGAGCTGCTCGCGCCCACCACGCTCGTCGAGGTGGACGAGTCGTTCCTCGACGCCGACCTCGCGCCGGGCCGGGTGTATTTCCTCAACACGCAGAAGCTCTCGAAGTCGAGCCGCCTGGCCCAGGGCGGCACCAACGCCCGCGAGTTCTCGTTCTGGGATGTGCTGCGCGCCACGATCCGCGGCGGCGCCACCGATCTCGTGATGGTCCTCGACGAGGCCCACCGCGGGATGAAGCGCGCCGCCGACCGCAAGACCATCGTGGCCCGCCTCATCCACGGCGAGCCGGGCTCCAACCCGCCCATCCCGATCGTGTGGGGGATCTCGGCCACCATCGAGCGCTTCACGACCGCGATGGGCGAGGTGACGGACCGGACCGGCTACCCGAACGTCGCGGTGGACATCGAGCGCGTCCGGGCGTCGGGACTCATCAAGGACGAGATCGGCCTCGACCAGCCGGCGGAGAAGGGCAGCTTCTCGACGACGCTGCTGCGCGAGGCGGTGAAAGCGACGCTGGCCTTCGAGCAGCGCTGGGCTGCGTACTCAGCGGCCGAGGCCGAGCCCGAGGTCCAGCCGGTGCTCGTGGTCCAGGTGCCCGACAAAGCGACCGAGGCCAAGCTCGGCGACCTCGTCGGCACGATCGAGGCGGAGTGGCCCGGTCTAGGCCCGCGGGCGATCGCTCACGTCCTGGGCGAGCACGAACGCCTCTCGCTCGGCGCCCGCACGGTCGACTGGGTCTACCCGGAGTCGATCCAGACCGACACTGACGTGCGCGTGGTCCTCGCCAAAGAGGCGATCTCCACCGGGTGGGACTGCCCGCGCGCGGAGGTCCTCTACTCGGAGCGGCCGGCGAAGGACGCGACGCACATCGCCCAGATCCTCGGCCGCATGGTCCGCCAGCCGCTCGCTCATCGGATCGCCACCGACGACGCCCTCAACTCGGTCACCTGCTACCTGCCGCTCTTCGACTCGAAGGCACTCACAAGCATCAAGGAAGAGCTCGAGGGCAGGGGACCCGCGAACGGGCAGAATCGCGTCGGCGCCGGCGTCATCCGGGCGCCCATGCTGTTCGAGCGCAACGCCGCGCTCGACCCGGCGGTGGTCGCGCTCATCGAGGGCCTGCCGAGCATCCCAACGCCGGACCGCACCGCGAGCCCGCTCCGCCGGGCGCGCACGCTGGCGCGGCTGCTCTCCGACGACGCGGCCGCCGCGCCGCTGCTCGCCGACGCCGGCGCAGACCTCACGAAGCGGCTGAACCTACGCCTGGACGGGCTGGCAGCCGAGCGCGCGGACGACGTCGAGGCGAACGTGGCGGACCTGCTGTCCACCGCGATCGCCCGCACGCGGATCACCACGGTCGGCGAGGACCTGGGGACGGGGCCCGAGGTCGAGGTGGTCGCGACGCACGCCCGGGACGTCGCCCGCGACGCGCAGCGGCTCATCGACGGGGTGAAGGAAGGCGCGGGCAAGGCGTGGTTCGCGCACCGGCTCGCCGCGGAGCCGGGCGCCGACCGCGACGCGGTCCGGGTCCGCTGCGCCGCACTGCTGCGCGTCGATGGGATCGCTGCGGCGCTCGACGCGGCTGCAACGGCGTGGGTTCAGGAGCGGCTCGACCAGTTCCGGGTGCCGATCCTCAACACGGTGGGCGCGACGCGCGACGCGTACACGCGAGTCCAGGAGCAGACGACGTCGCCCGAGGCGGTCACAGTCCAGCTGCGCGTCAACGAGCGGGCGGCGACGAAGGACGCGAAGGGCGACGACCTGCCGCGCCTGGCGGGCCACGTGTTCTCAGGCCCCGGCGGCACCTTCCCGGTCGACCTCAACGACTGGGAGCGGGCCGTGGTTGAGGCGGAACTCGCGCGAGACGGGTTCGTTGCCTGGTACCGGAACCCCGGGAGCGCGACGCCGGCCTCGCTCCGGATTGCGTACCAGAACGACGAGGGCGCCTGGGCGTCGCTGCAGCCTGACTTCATCGTCGTGTCGCGCCGCTCGGACGGCTCGCTGGGCGCCTCGATCGTCGACCCGCACGGCGACCACCTGGCTGACGCGAGGGCCAAGCTCCGGGCGCTCGCCGCGTTCGCCGCGCAGTTCGGCGACCGGTTCGTGCGGATCGAGTCCGTTGCCAAGGTGGACGACGGCAGTCTGCGAGTCCTGGACCTCGGCGATCCCGTCGTGCGGGCCGACGTGCTCGCATTCCATGGTGCCAAGGTGACCGTGCTCTACCAGGCAGAGCACTCGCGCCCGTATGTGTAGCGGCGCCGGCGCGCCCCCACCGGCGCTTTCCCTCGCGCGAGGCGTCTCCGCCCAGCCGGCGGCTGGCTCAGACCCTGTGGGCTGGCCGTCGGTCGGGTCCGCAGCCCAAAAGGACCTCGTTTCGGGTCGTGGCGACAGAGTGCCGACTGGGCACGGCGTCGCGGCTTGGACGAGGCTTGCCTTTCGACCCGGCAGTCCACGAGCGGCGGAGCACGCTGCGTCCCGTCGGACGACGACGCGTTGAACGCGGGTAGCTTTGGAGGGTCGTGTCGCTGAAGCGACATGGAACGCTCATGCAACCGTGGGTGACATGCGGCTACAATCCAACGGGCGAAGCCGTGATGGACCGCGTGCGCAGGGGCTTTGGGGAGCGATCTTGGTTGAGGACCTGACGTTCACGTCCCCGTTCCCAGACTCACCGCGGGTGTTATACGACAACAACCCCTTGGAGCTGGTGATCTGTCAGCTTCGATACCCGACCATCCTCCGTATTGACGCGGAGCCTCCTGCCGCGTTCCAGGACGCCATCCGCGGCAGATACCCGCTACTCAGGCAGACCAGCGGACCGTCGCTGCCCGCCGAGCTACCGCCCGAGGTCAAGGCGTTGGTGGGGCGATTGTCGCCGGGGCCAGCCGAGACAGCCTACGATTTCACCTCGGATGACGAGCGTTGGACGATCGGCCTGACCCGAGACTTCATCGCACTCACCACACGGCGGTATGAAAGGTGGCAGGAGTTCAAGGACCGGCTACGGGAACTGCTCCAGGTCTTTGCGGAGCAATACCACCCAGCGTTCTTCGGTCGAGTGGGCCTCAGGTACCGAGACGTCATCACGCCGTCGGCGCTGGGCCTTGAGGGGCAGGCATGGAGCGAGATGCTCCAGCCACAGATTGCCGGCGAGCTGGTGAACCCACAGGTCGCGCAGGCCGCCGAGCAGTGCACGCGTGAGCTGACGTTGAAGCTGGAGCCCGAGGGGCGCGTCCACATCCAGCACGGCATCGCCGAAAGATCAGACACGAAGGAGCGCACCTACCTCATAGACGCAGATTTCTTCACCGAGGAAAGGACGAGTCTTGAGGATGCCTACAACAAGCTCGACAACTTCAACCGACACGCCGGGCGGCTATTCCGCTGGTGCATCACGGAGCAGCTACATACGGCCCTGGGGCCCAATCCGATCTGAGCCCAGTGCGGGCACGCACGTCGTGCTCGTGACACGCGCCAAGAGTGGGGAATACGAACTCATGGCTCCGCGTGACTTGGATTTCCAGCGGACCGTAGGCACCTTGGAGTACGACTCGGCGGAGAGCTTGAGGCACGCCTGTGTGTTCCTTGCGAGCCGCCTCCCTAATGTGGCGCTTGTCGAGCTTCTAGACGCAGTCTGGAGGATCACCGAGTTCTACGAGAAGCCGCGCGTGCCGGTGTTGCCGTCTCCCGCCGCGCGGCCACGAAAGGTGATCCTTGGCTCCGTGCGTGAGCGTCCCAAGGTGTGGGTGAGCGAGGAGTAGTCCCTTGGCCTTGGCCGAGGAGGTCTGGAGCATCTCGTCGACCGGGGCGCTGAGGCAGGGCGAGATCCTGTCTCACGTGCAGCAGACCTACCTTGACCCGGCAACTCTCAGGTCGCCCGACAGCCTCAACATCGACGTCAGGACGCACGCATGGGTTGTGGTCCTCACGCAAGACTGCGACACCGACTGGGACTACAGGGCGCGCCAGGATCTCGATGGTATCGAGGGGCACAACAAGGAAGTGCCCAATGTGCTCCTGTGCGAAGCCCTCACCCAGGACGAGTTGCGCGCCCGGCCGCAGATCAAGTCCGATATCTGGCGACGCATCCGAGACAATCAGGACGAGCGCTTTCACGCCCTCCCGGAGATACCAGCGAGGCTCGATCGTGAGGGAGAGGGCGTGCCTGACCTGATCTTGGACTTCAAGCGATGCTTCACGATTCCGACTCCTGAGATGTACGCGCGCCTCCAACTCAGGGGAGACGACGGCATCAGACGTCGTGCCTGGTTGAAGCCGCCGTACCGAGAGCAGGTAGCGGACCGGGCCTTCGCGTTCCACGCCAGGGTCGCGGTGCCTGACTAGGCGCCCCCGGGGGAATGCGCCGATCACTCGCAGGATAGCCAGCGTCCTCTCCGTTCTGCCGGTCATAGTGCGGACGCCCCGACCTTCACCGCGTTCCCCTCTCTGCCAAGATGCGGTGAGACACCCGGCCTCCCCTGATCACTGAACGAGGGCGGGTACGGAGGCGTTCCCGTCATGGCTATCTCACCCGCACCCCCGCGGCCGGGCGTGCATGCTTGGCCGATGGAAAGGGTCCCTGACCCCGAGGTCCCGGAGCGACCGACCCGGCGTCGCTTCAGCGCGGCATACAAGGGGGCGATCCTCGACGAGCTCGACCGGGCGACCGAGCCGGGCGCCAAGGGCGCCATCCTGCGCCGCGAGGGGTTGTACAGCAGCCACGCCACCGACTGGCGCCGCCTGCGGGCCCTCGGGGGCCTCGCAGCCCTGGGCCGCCCGCGAGGTCCCCGGCCCGCCCATCCGCTGGTCGCCGAGAACGAGCGCCTGCGGGCCACGGTGGGCCGCCTCGAAGCGCGGCTCGCGCGGGCCCAGAAGGTGATCGCCGTCCAGGGAAACGTCTCGGCGCTCTTGCGGGAGCTCTCCCTCGAGGGCGCCGAGCCGACGGACGAGCGATGATCGCCGCGGGGGTGACCGAGCTCGCCCCGGTCGTTGGCACGCGCGCGGCCTGCCTCGCCCTGGCCGTGGCGCGGGCGACCCACTACCGCCGACGCCGGGGTCCGCGCCTGGGGCCACCGGCACCCCGCCCGAGCCCCGCCCGGGCCCTCTCCGACGCGGAGCGGGCGGCGGTCCTCGCCCAGCTCCACGCCGAGCGCTTCATCGACGCCAGCCCCGGCGCGGTGGTGGCCACCCTGCTCGACGAGGGGACCTACCTCGCGTCCGAACGCACGATGTACCGCGTCCTCGCCGCCGCGGGCGAGGTCCACGAGCGCCGCAACCTGCTGCGCCATCCGGCGTATGCCCGGCCCGAGCTGCTGGCCACGGGGCCGAACGAGCTGTGGAGCTGGGACATCTCGAAGCTCCGGGGCCCCGCGAAGTGGACCTACTTCCAGCTCTACGTGATCCTCGATGTCTTCAGCCGCTACGTGCCCGGCTGGATGGTTGCCACCAGAGAGAGCGCCGCCCTCGCCGAACGGCTCATCGCCGACTCGGCCGCCAAGCAGGCCATCGCACCGGGCCAGCTCACCGTCCACGCCGATCGGGGCAGCTCCATGACCTCCAAGCCGGTGGCGCTCCTCCTCGCCGACCTCGGCATCACCAAGAGCCACAGCCGGCCCCACACGAGCAACGACAACCCCTATAGCGAAGCCGGCTTCAAGACCCTCAAGTACCGCCCCGAGTTCCCCAACCGCTTCGGCTCGCTGGAGGACGCCCGGGCCTTCTGCCGGCGCTTCTTCGCCTGGTACAACGGCGCGCACCGGCACAGCGGGATCGCCATGTACACCCCGGCCGACGTCCACTACGGTCGGACCGCCGAGCTGGCACAGGTCCGGACGGGCGTCCTCGCCGACGCCTACGCTGCCCACCCCGACCGCTTCGTCAACGGACGGCCCCATCCCAAGCCCGTCCCCACCGAGGTCTGGATCAACCCACCCGAGCAGGAGGTGCCGCGAGCCTAAACCCAGCGCCCGGGTGTCTCAATCGGCTTGACAGGTTCCGTTCGGCCCGGCGGCCCCCAAGGGATGTCCGGTCCGGGCCACGCGCCACGGCCCGGACGAGACTCAGCCGACCGCAGCCAGGAGCCGACCAATGCCCTGTGACACGACCCGGACGATTATCCGCAAAGGCTCGGCCCTACTCCTCTCAGATCG
>JAJYGO010000111.1 GCA_021785115.1 Chloroflexota bacterium
GTGTTCCCCAACGACTCGCCGCGATACCTGGGCGCCACCGGACTCGGCGCGGCCCGCACCGTGCGCCCTCGCCTCCTCGAGGCCGACGTGATCCTCGCGCTCGGAACTCGGCTGTCGCAGGTCGCGACGTTCGATTACGCGGTCCCGGGCCCCGGTACCGAGCTGCTGCAGGTCGACGTCGAGCCCGGTTTCCGCGGCGACAGGCCGCGGCCCGCGCGCTCGGTGCAGGCGGACGCGCGGGCGTTCCTGCGGGCGGCGCTGTCCCTGCTGGCGGCGCCGGGCGAGCAGGAGCCGCCACGCGCCGCAGGCGCCACGCCGCTCCGACCCGGCGCCCGGCTCGCGGCGGAACGGGCCGCCGACCTCGCCCGCGACCGCGCGGCGTACCTGGCGGCGGTCGAGCCACCCGACCCGGGACCGCGCGGCGGGAGCGCGCCGGTGCACCCCGCGACCGTGGTCGCGGCGCTGCGCCGGCATCTTCCGCCGGATGCCATCCTCACCACCGACGCCGGCAACTTCGCGAGCTGGCCAGCCCGCTACCTGCCCGTTCCGGCCCGCGGGCGCTTCCTCGGGCCCACCTCGGGGGCGATGGGGTACGGGCTTCCGGCCGCGATCGGGGCCGCGATCGCCTCCCGGGACCTGGATGGTCGGGTTCGGCCGGTGGTCGCCCTGGCGGGCGACGGCGGCGTCGGGATGCTCATGGCCGAACTCGAGACCGCCGTGCGGGAGCGGCTCCGGCTCGCCGTGATCGTCTTCGACAACGCCATGTACGGCACCATCCGCATGCACCAGGAGCGGGCCTATCCGGGCCGGGTCGCCGCCACGGATCTCGGACGCATCGACCTCGCGGCGTTCGCCGCGGCGTGCGGGGCGCGGGGGATACGGGCCGCGCACGACGCGGAGGTCGAGGGGGCGGTGGCGTCGGCGCTGGTCGACCGTGGCGTCGTGCTCGTCCACCTCCTGACCGACCCCCGCGTGATCAGCGTCGACTCGACGCTGCCCGGGTACTCGACGCTGCCCGGATAGCGGGCACCGCGCAGCCGGGACGCAGCGGGCGCCCCCGACCGCGGGACACGGCCGATGCGGCGATCAGCCGGGCCCGGCGGCCCGGAACAGCTCCAGGAGGCGATCGTGGTGGCGGGCGGGCGCCGCAACGATCCCGATCGAGGTCGCGGGCCGCGACAGGTCGAACCACGGCTCGCCGTGGGTGGTCGTGACCAGGACCCCGCCCTCCTCGGCGATCAGGCCCGCCGCGGCGACGTCCCAGTTCGACATCCCCGTCGGGTGCACGCACGCGTCGAACCGCCCGGCTGCGGCGTACGAGAGCTCGAGCGCCGACGACCCGAGGTGGCGGGCGGCCCGGACGCTTCGTCGCAGGTCGCCCAGGTCGGAGCGCCAGTCGCGCGGCGCGTAGCCCAGCGCGATCACACAATCGTCCAGCGCCACCTTGTCCGGGTTGCGGATCGCGCGGCCGTTGAGGCGGGCGCCGCGGCCGCGGATGGCCGTGAAGAGCTCGTCCCGGACGGGGTCGAGCACCACGCCCACGGCGGGCTCGCCGTCGACGGAGAGCGCGATGCTGACGGAGAAGATCGGCACCGCGTTGGCGTAGTTCACCGTGCCGTCGAGGGGATCCACGATCCAGGCGCGACCGGCACCGGCGGTGGGGGCATCGCCCGTCGCCGTGGCGTGCTCACCGGATTCCTCCGCGAGGATCGCGTCGCCCGGGAACGAGCGCCGGATCGCATCGATGATGAGCCGTTCCGACAGGTGGTCGACTTCGGTGACCACGTCGCGAGCGCTCTTGCGACGGATCTCCCGGACCCTCCCGAGCCGCTCGAGCTGGACGTGACCGGCCAGGCGCGCCGCGGTCGTCGCGACGCTGATCGCGAGGGCGGCGTCGGCGGGGGACAGGTTCCGGAGGTGGGCCACGAGCGCATTCTATGGGTCGCCCGGTCTATGGGTCGCCCGGCCCGTGTACCGGGTTGCGCCCATGCCCCATCCTGAGCGGGTGCCCCTGATCGCCACCGACCGTCTCACCAGGCGATACCCTGGCGTCACCGCGCTCGACGGCGTCACGCTCTCGCTCGACGGCGGGATCGTGGGGCTGGTCGGCGCGAACGGCGCGGGCAAGTCGACCCTCCTGAAGGTGCTCCTGGGCCTCGTGCGAGCGACCTCGGGGCGCGCCACCGTGCTGGACCTGGACACCGCGACCCACGGGAGCGAGGTCCGGCAGCGCGTGGGGTACATGCCGGAGCACGACTGCCTGCCGCCCGATGTCGGCGCCGCCGACTTCGTCACCCACATGGCGCGCATGAGCGGCCTGCCCGCGGGGGCGGCCCGGGAACGGTCCGCCGAGACGCTTCGACATGTCGGCCTCTACGAGGAGCGATACCGCGCCATCGGTGGGTACTCGACCGGGATGCGCCAGCGTGTCAAGCTCGCCCAGGCGCTCGTCCACGACCCCCGCCTGCTCCTGCTCGACGAGCCGACCGCCGGGCTGGACCCGGCCGGCCGCGAGGAGATGCTGGCGCTCGTCCGCCGGATCGGGACGGAGTTCGGCATCGCGATCGTCATGGCGTCGCATCTCCTGGGGGAGGTGGAGCGGGTCTGCGACCACCTGGTCGCGATCGACACCGGCAGGCTCATCCGGTCCGCGCCCCTGACACAGTTCACGGCCCTGACCCGCGTCCTCACCGTCGAGGTCGAGGAGGGCGCCGATCGGCTGGCCGAGGCGCTCGGCCGGTTGGGACGCACGGCCCACCAGGAGGGCCGGCTCGTACTGGTGGATCTCGACGGCCCGCCGCCGTACGACCTGGTACGCGACCTGGTGGTGGAGCTCGGCCTGCCGCTCGCCCGAATCGAGCAGGGGCGGCACCAGCTCGAGGACCTGTTCCGGACGGTCGAGGAACCCGGGATCGCTCCCGAGGTGGCGAAGGACCCCGAGGCGGCGACGGAGGCGGCACGGTGAGCCCGGTCGGCGGCCAGCCCCTGCCCGGCCCCACCGTGTCCGGCGCGGGCCCCACCGTCGCCACGTCGGCCGGCGGCAGCATCTACGACCTCGGGTACCAGCACTACGACGGTCGCCGCCTCGGGCGGGGCTACGCGTTCCGCTCGCTCTACTCGCACGGTCTCGCTGCCGCGTTCGGCATCGGCCGGAGCGCGCGGTCGAAGGTCATCCCGATGGGGCTCTTCGTGATCGTCCTGGTCCCGGCGATCGTCGAGCTCGGTATCACCGCGCTCGCTGGCGACCTGGTGCAGCCGGTCCGGATCGAGAACTACTTCTCGCTGGTCGGAACCGTGATGCTCCTGTTCTGCGCGGCGGTGGCCCCGGAGCTGGTGGGGCGGGACCAGCGGAACCACGTGCTGTCGCTGTACTTCACGCGGGCCCTGGAGCGGCGCGACTACGCGCTCGCGAAGTTCGCGGCGCTGCTCACCGCGATGCTGCTGATCGCGCTCGTCCCCGAGATCGTCCTGTACGTGGGCAGCGCGCTCGTGCGCCCCGACCCGATCGGCTACCTGCGCGATCACCTGGACCAGCCCGGGCCCATGCTCGCGAGCGCGCTCGTGACCTCGGTCCAGGTCTCGACGGTCGCCCTCGCGATCGCCGCTCTCACCCCGCGAGGGGCCTACGCGACCGGGGGGATCGTCGCGTTCTGGTTCATCGCGGACGGGCTTGGCACGCTGATCGCGTCGGCGGGCCAGGGCGAGTGGACGCGCTACGGGGTCCTCCTGAGCCCATCGCTCGTGGGGGACGGTGCCGTCAGCTGGTTCTTCGGCGGCGGGGGCGACGCCATCCTCCGCCGGGCCGATCTTCCGGGGTGGTGGTACGTGATCGTCGCCCTCGTCCTCGCGACCGTCGCCGGCTCAGTCGTGCTGCGGCGCTACGCGAGGATCGCGGCGTGAGCGGCCCGGACCGCCGGCCGCTCTGGGCTCCCGCGCCGGTGCCGGCGGAGGTCGCGGCATCGCCGCTCGCGGCCGTGCACGTCGCGCGCTGGTTCGGGAACGTGGTCGCGGTCAACGACGTCACCTTCGGCATCGGTGCTGGCGTCACCGGACTGCTGGGTCCGAACGGGGCCGGCAAATCGACGCTGCTCCACATGCTGGCGGGCCTGCTGGTCCCGTCCAGCGGGCAGGTGCTGGTCCAGGGTCGCGCGGCCGGCCGGGATCCCGCCGTCTACCGCCAGCTCGGACTGGCGCCCGAACGCGATGCGGCGTACGACTTCCTGACCGGGCGAGAATTCGCACTGCTCTCGGCCCGCCTGGCACGCCTGCCCGACCCGGACGGGGCCGCACGTCGGGCGATCGCGCTGGTCGACCTGGAGGGCGCCGCGGACCGCGCGATCGGCGGCTATTCGAAGGGAATGCGGCAGCGCGTGAAGCTCGCCGCGGCGCTCGTCCACGATCCACCGATCCTGCTGCTCGACGAGCCGTTCAACGGCATGGATCCCCGGCAGCGGCTGCACATGATGGATCTGCTCCACCGCATGGCGTCGGAAGGGCGTGTGATCCTCTTCTCGTCGCACATCCTCGAGGAGGTCGAACGGCTGGCGCAGCAGGTCCTCGTGATGGTGGCAGGCCGGCTCGCCGCCGCGGGCGACTACCGGGCCCTGCGCCGCCTCATGACCGATCGCCCGCACACCTTCCGGCTGCGCACGAGCGACGACCGTACCATGGCCGCCGGGCTCGTGGCGGAGGCGCCGGTGCTCGGCGTGCAGCTCGTCGAGGGCTCCCTGGACGTCCGCGCGGCCGACTACGGCTCGTTCACCGGCATCGTCGCCCGGGTGGCGAAGCGGGCGGGTGTGTCCCTGTACGAGCTCCGGCCGACCGACGAGACCCTCGAGTCGGTCTTCAGCTACCTGGTGGGACGCTGATGGGTCAATCGCGCGCCGCCTGTGCGACCGGCCGGCCCACCGGCCCGGAGTGCCGCTGATGGGCCGCGACGGCGTCCTCCGCCAGCTCGTGATGCTGACCGCTCGCCAGGCACTCGGGCGCCGGCGGATGCTCCTCGCCGTGCTCGCCGGGTGCGCGCCCATCCTGGTGTCGGCGGTCTACCGGCTCGCGGGAGGCCAGGACTATGAGAGCTGGACTTCCGGGCTGCTCGACAACCTCGTGATCACCACGCTGCTGCCGCTCGTCGCCCTGATCTTCGGCACCTCCGTGCTCGGCGGCGAGGTGGAGGACGGTACCCTCGTCTACCTGCTCGTCCGCCCGATCGCGCGCTGGCAGATCGTGCTCGCGAAGCTGGCAGTGGCCACTGCCGCCACCGCGGCGATCATCGGGGCATCGGCCGTCATCGCGACCGTGATCTCCCTCCCCGGTGGCGCGGGGCCCGGGACTGCGGCGGCCGCCCTCGCGGGCGTCGCCTGGGGTGCACTGATCTACACGTCGATCGCGGTGGCGCTGAGCCTCGTGACGGGCCACGCGCTGATCGTGGGGCTCGCCTACGTGTACATCTGGGAGGGCGTGGTCGCGGGCCTGTTCACGGGCACCCGGTTGATCAGCGTGCACCAGTACGTGCTGGGCGTCGCGGCGGCGCTCGACCCTGCGCAGCCATCGCTGCTGCCATGGCACCTCGACCTGGCGGCCTCGCTGGAGCTGGGCGCCGTGGTGGCCGTGGGCGCGATGCTCGTCGCGATCCGGCGGCTGGCGCGCTTCGAGGTCGCCGAGCGCGGGTGACCGGCGCGGGGCGGCGGCTCAGCGGCAGGACGCCGTGAGCGCTCCCAGCGAGTAGGCGCCGGCGCTCGGAGCCGGCGCCGGCACGGACGTGGTCACCGTGATCGTCCCGCCGGCCGGGATCGGCTGCGTCAGGAAGACCGGGTCGTCGGGCCGCAGGACCCCGCCGCGCGACACCTGGCAGGTGGCAGGGCCCTCCTTCGTGCCCCGATTGGCCACCTGGATGGCGACGCTGGCGCCGCCGTTGGCGAGGATCGCCTGCCCCACCAGCCGCGAATCGAACGGACCCACGCCGGCGGTGAGGACCCTGGCGAGCATCGCGAGCAGGAGCACGCCGATCCCGACCCCGGCCAGCATCGTCGCATGGAGCTGGGTGGCGCTCGGCGCGCCGATGTGCCCGGGGTTGTCCAGCTCGCACAGCGACACGCCGAGCGGCGTGGGGCGGCCGCAGCGAACGCATCGATCGTGCGGCCCGGACGCCAGGGTCGGGTCGAGGGCCGTCGCCGGGAGACGCGGGTCGGGCATGGAACAAGAGCGTAGCGCGAACCCCACGGTGGCGCGCCGGATCTGCCCCCGGACCGTCGGCGGGTACGATGGTCGGCACACGCACCGAGGATCGGCAGTGCCAGCTTCCGCCCCCGGGACGCCCCCGCAGCCTCGCCGCGCGGCGACCGTCACGCTCGAACACGTCAGCAAGCGGTACACGAAGCGCGCGGATGGCCTGGCCGCGGTCGACGATCTGAGCTTCTCGGTGCCCGCCGGCGCGACCTGTGTGCTGGTCGGCCCGTCCGGGTGCGGCAAGACCACGACCCTCAAGATGGTGAACCGGCTGATCCAGCCCACCGCCGGCCGGATCCTCATCGACGGGGAGGACATCGCGGCGCGGGACACCACCGAGCTGCGCCGCGGGATCGGCTACGTGATCCAGCAGGTGGGGCTGTTCCCGCACCAGACGATCGCCGAGAACGTCTCGGTCGTGCCGCGCCTCCTGGGGTGGCCGGACGGACGGCGCCGCGAGCGGGCCGAGGAGCTGCTCGGGCTCGTGGGGCTGGATCCGGGCCGGTACATGCACCGCTACCCATCGGAGATCTCGGGGGGAGAACGCCAGCGCGTGGGGGTCGCACGTGCCCTCGCCGCCGACCCGCCGCTGCTGCTGATGGACGAACCGTTCGGGGCGGTCGATCCGATCGTGCGGGCCCGCCTGCAGGACGAGCTGCTGCGGCTGCAGCGCGAGCTGGGCAAGACGATCATGTTCGTCACCCACGACATCGACGAGGCGATCAAGATGGGCGACCTCGTCGCCGTCATGCGACAGGGCGGCACCCTCGCACAGTTCGCGCCGCCGGCCGAGCTGCTGGCGCACCCTGCCTCCGAGTTCGTCGCCCGGTTCGTGGGGGTGGATCGGGCGCTGAAGCGACTGACCCTCCGCCGGGTCGAGGAGCTCCCCCTGCAGCCGGCCCCGGTCGCCACCGTCGGGGAGCCGGCTGGCGCCGTGCGTGCGCGCCTGGACGGGCGGCTGCCCCGCTGGCTGCTCCTCGTCGACGACCGGGGGCTCCCGGTCGGCTGGGTCGACGCGAACCCCCTCCCCGACTCGGCGCCGGTGGACGCCGGCTCGGCGACCCGACTGTCGCCGCTCCTGGAGCGCGGCACGACCCTTCGGGACGCGCTCTCGCTCCTGCTCGACGCGGCGGTCCGGTCCGGGATCGTGGTCGACGACGCGGGCCGGCCGGTGGGCCTCGTCACGGTCGACGCGATCACCGAGCTGCTGCACGACCAGGACGGCGAGCCGGGCCCGCCATCCGCGGTCCGGGAAGGCTGAGGTCACGATGCCGAGCGAGCCACTGGTGCGGTGGCCGTGGGTGGCCGCGCACCTCGACGAGATCGGGGCCGCGCTCGAGCAGCACGTGGTGCTGACCGTCATCGCGGTGGCCGCCGGACTGGCGATCTCGTTTGCGCTGGCCCTCGCCGCGCACCGGTACCGCAGCGCGGAGGCGCCCATCACCTGGGCCGCAGGCGTGGTGTACACGATCCCCAGCCTGGCGCTCTTCGTGCTCCTGATCCCCGTCACCGGCCTGTCGACCCTCACCTCGGAGATCGGCCTGGTCGGGTACACCCTGCTGATCCTGATCCGCAACATCCTGGCCGGCCTCGACGGCGTCCCGGCGGAGGTGCTGGAGGCGGCCGACGGGATGGGCCTGACGCGCCTCCAGCGGCTGCTGCGGGTGGAGCTGCCCATCGCGCTCCCCGTGATCATGGCCGGCCTTCGGATCGCCACCGTGACCACGATCGGGCTCGTCACGGTCACGGCGCTGATCGGGCAGGGTGGCCTCGGGCAGCTGATGCTCGCCGGGTTCATCAACCTCTTCCCCACCCAGATCTACGTCGGCGCCATCCTCTCGGTCGCCCTCGCCGTGCTCGCCGACGCCGCGCTGCTGCTCGCGCAGCGCGCGCTCACGCCCTGGGCACGTGCGCACGGTGGCAGGAGCTGACCGATGCAGCTCCTCTTCCAGGTCCTTGCCTGGTTCACGGACTCCGCGCACTGGCAGGGTGCCGACGGGGTCCCGGTGCGCGTGCTCGAGCATGTCGAGGCCTCGGGCCTCTCGGTGCTCGCGGCGGCAGCCATCGCGCTGCCGGCCGGCCTGGTCGTGGGCCACACCGGCCGGGGCGCGTTCATCGTGAGCAGCGTGGCCAACCTGGGCCGTGCCCTCCCCTCGTTCGCGCTCCTGCTGATGCTGATCCCGATCGCCGTCGACCTGCGCCTGGACTTCAGCACCTGGCCCATCCTCGGCGCGATGGTGCTGCTCGCCATCCCACCGATGATCACCAACGCATACGCCGGGATGCGCGCGGTCGACCCGGACCTGATCGAGGCGGCCGGTGGGATGGGCATGAGCGGGCCCCAGGTGCTCCTGCGCGTGGAGCTGCCGCTCGCACTGCCGGTGATCCTGACCGGCGCGCGTCTGGCGGCCGTGCAGGTCGTGGCCACGTACACGCTGGGCGCGGTGGCGGGGGGCGGGGGACTCGGCCGCTACATCTACGATGGGTTCGCGACCCAGGACACCGCGAAGATGGTGGCCGGGGCCGCGCTGGTCGCGCTCCTCTCGATCGCCACCGACGCCGCGTTCGGGCTCCTCGCCCGGGCGACCGCGCCGCACGGTGCGACCGGGGCGCACCGGCGCGGTGAGACGCTCCCGGCCCGCTCGGCCGCCGCCTGAACGGCCCGCGACACGGCGGCGCACGCGGAGCCGCGACTGCCCACCCGAGGTCCGGGCGTAGAATCTGGGGCCCCGCCGGGCGACCCAGCCGGGCGGGACCTGCAGGAAAGGGGGGTACCCAGTGCGGCTCCACCGCATGCTGGCCCTCGGGGCGTCCGCGCTGGTGCTTGCGAGCGCCTGCGGGACGGGTGGGGGCAGCAGCCCGGCAGCCACCGTCGCGCCGGTCACCCAGCCATCCAGCCAGGCCAGCGCACCCGCCGTCACCCCGGCGGCCGCGTCGACACCGGCGTCAGCAGTCGCGTCCGCTGCGGCACCGTCCGCCGCCGCGAACTCGATCGCGAGCCGGCTCGTCCTCGGCGGCCCGCCCGAATGCCCGCAGCGACCGTTCTGCCTGATCGGGCTCCAGAAGGTCTATGGCCTGACCTTCAAGTCGTTCGTGCCGCTCGACGCGGGCGGTCCCCTCACCGTCGCGGCGCTGCAGACGGGCCGGATCGGGGTGGGGCTCCTGTTCACGTCGGACCCGAGCATCCAGGTCGACGGGTTCGTCCTGCTCAACGATGACAAGCACCTCCAGGCGTCCGACAACGTCGCCCCCGTCATCCGCACAGCGGTGCTCCGGAAGCACCCGGACATCGCGACGCTGCTGAACGGGATCTCCGCGAAGCTGACCCAGGCGCAGCTCACGTCGCTCAACAAGCAGGTGACCGTGGACAAGACGGACCCCGCCGACGTGGCCCGGGCCTGGCTCCAGCAGAACGGCTTCGTGCCGACCGGCGGCGCCAACAAGGGCACCATCGTCGTCGGCTCCACGAACTTCTCGGAGCAACTCGTCCTCGCCGAGCTGTACGCGCAGGAGCTCGAGGCGAACGGCTACACGGTGACCCGCAAGTTCAACCTGGGGAGCCGGGAGGTCGTCCAGCCGGCGATCCAGAGCGGCCAGATCGACCTGTACCCGGAGTACCTCGCCTCCCTCACCGAGTACCTGGACAAGGGTACCGGGCTGGCGACCACCGACCCCGCGAAGACGGCGAAGGTCCTGGCGGGCCTGCTCGCGCCGAAGGGCGAGTCCGTGCTGGCCTACGCCCCGGCGACCGACGAGAACGGGTTCGCCGTCACGAAGCAGACCGCGCAGCAGTACAGGCTGGTCAACATCAGCGACCTGGCGAAGCCCGCGCCGTAGCATGACCTCGACGACGTCGAACCTCGCGATCCCGCCGGGCGTGCGGCGGTTCCTCGAGGATCCGGGACGCTTCGCGGTGGTCGCGACCCTGGACCCGGACGGCGCCGTCCACCAGGCCGTGGCCTGGTACCTGCTCGCCGGCGATGCGATCGTGCTGAACTCGCGGGTGGGGCGGCGCTGGCCCGACAACCTCCGGCGGGACCCGCGGGTGAGCGTGGCGGTCGCGGACGCGTACCGCTGGGTCTCGCTGCGCGGCGAGGTCGAGGCGATCGACGACCAGGAGCGAGCGCAGGCCGACATCGCGGCGATGTCCCGCCGTTACCACGCGGACGACCCGGCCGCTGCCGAGGAGCAGATCCGCATGTTCCGGGAGCAGGAGCGCGTGTCGTTCGTGCTGTCGCCGACCCGCGTGACGGCCCACCTGGAGGAGTGATTCGGAGATGGGACAGCCCAGCATCGGCTACGCGGCCATGCTCGAACAGTTCGCACCCCGGGACCTGGTCGACTGGTCCGTCGCCGCCGAGGCCGCCGGGTTCGACGGGATCATGGCCGCCGACCACGTGCAGCCGTGGGTCCCGCGCCAGGGCAACGCGGCGTTCGTCTGGTCCTACATGACCGCGGCCGCCGAGCACACGCGAGGCGACATCGGGCCGGGCGTGACCTGCCCCTCGTTCCGCATGCACCCGGCGATCGTGGCGCAGGCCGCGGCGACCATGGCGGCCATGTACCCCGGTCGATTCTGGCTCGGGATCGGGTCGGGCGAGGCGCTCAACGAGCACATCGTGGCGCCGTACTGGCCGGAGGTCGCGGAGCGGATCGCCCGCATGTTCGAGGCCATCGAGATCATCCAGAAGCTGTTCAGCGGCAAGGACGTCAAACACCGCGGCGAGCACTTCCGCATGGAGACCATGCGCCTCTGGACCATGCCGGAGACGCCGCCGCCGATCTACGTGGCGACCGCGGGGCCCGTCACGGCCGAGAAGACGGGACGCCTGTGCGACGGGATCATCACGGTCGGCGCGGCCGACGAGAAGATCGACGCGGTCTTCGCGCGCTTCGACAGGGGGGCGCGGGAGGCGGGGAAGGATCCCTCCACGATGCCGCGGATCCTGCAGCTCCACCTGTCCTGGGCGCCGACGCAGCCGGAGGCCGAGCGCAACGCGCTCGAGGAGTGGCCCAACGGGGGCATGAAGTTCTCCAAGCAGGACATCCGCACGCCGCAGGTCTTCGAGGCGATCGCCGGGCTCGTGCGCATCGACGATTTCAAGGGGCGGATGCTGATCTCGGACGACCTGGAGACCCACCGGCGCGAGATCCAGCGCTATCTCGACATGGGCTTCACGAAGATCTACCTGCACAACGTCGGGCGCAACCAGCGCGAGTGGATCGAGGCGTTCGGGCGCGAGGTGCTGCCCGGGCTGACGGCATGAGACAGCCTGTACGTGGCGAGGACGAGGGGTGGCCGGCGGGTCGTGCCGCCCGGGCGGAGCGGAAAGGGCGGCCGACCTCCGGACAGGACCCCTCACACTCCCCCACCCGCGTGACCATGCTCGCCGGCGGCGTGGGGGGCGCCAGACTCGCGCACGGGCTGTCGATGCTCCCCGGCGTCGAGCTGACCGTCATCGTCAACACCGGCGACGACCTCGAGCTGCACGGCCTCGAGATCTCTCCCGACGTCGACACGGTGCTCTACACGCTGGCGGGGCTGGCCAACCCTGAGACCGGCTGGGGGCTGCGCGACGAGACATGGTCGGCGCACGAGATGCTCGGCAGGTACGGGGCGCCGACCTGGTTCCGCCTGGGCGACCGCGACCTGGCCACCCACCTCGTGCGCACCAGGCGGCTGCGCGACGGGGCGACGCCGACCGACGTGACGGGCGAGCTGGCGCAGGCGCTGGGCGTCCGGGCCCGGATCCTGCCCATGAGCGACCGGCCCGTGCGCACGCGCGTGCGCACGGCCGGCGGGTGGCTGGACTTCCAGGAGTGGTTCGTGGCGCGCCGGCATGCCGACGACGCGCTCGATCTCCGGTTCGACGGCGCCGAGGATGCCCGGCCGACGGAACGGGTGCTGTCGGCGGTGGGCTCCGCGGAGGCGCTCCTGGTCGCGCCGTCCAACCCGTTCGTCAGCATCGGGACCATCCTGGCGCTCCCCGGCATGGTGGCGGCGCTGACAGGCGCGGCGGCCCCCATCGTCGCGGTGAGCCCGATCGTGGCGGGCGTCGCCCTGAAGGGCCCGGCGGACCGCATGTTCGAGACGCTGGGGGGCGAGTCCAGCGCGCTCGGCGTGGCCAGCCATTACGCCGGTCGGTACCCCGGCCTGCTGGACGGGCTGGTGATCGACCGGGTGGAC
>JAJYGO010000202.1 GCA_021785115.1 Chloroflexota bacterium
GACCGAGTGCGGCGCCATCGAGATCGCAGGGTGCCTGCGATCAGGCACTGACGGACGACGCATCAGTCACACTCTTCAGGCGGCCAAAGACGACCGTCGCGACCACGCCGCCGATCAAGCCGACGAACAGGCCGGTGACGTTGTCGATGACGTCGCCGGACTGGCAGGCTCGGTGCAGGACCGGCAGCAAGGCCTGCGTCGCCTCGATCGCGACCGGGAGCGCCATGCCGCCCAGGACGAGTAGCAGCGACCGACGGGACCGCGGCAGTAGGCCGAGGGCACAGCCGAGCGGGATGAACAGGACCACGTTGGCGGCTCGGTCGTCTTTCGCCACGAAGTGCGCCACGGTCACCGGCGTCCAAACGGACAGGTCGCACCCGACGGACCCGGATGGGGTGGCCTCGAACGTGCCGTAGAGCGGGACCACGGTGGCGAACGCGATCAGCGCCAGGCTGACAACGAGGAGCCAGCCGACGAACCGTCGCGTCTTCAGGGCCCGGGCGAGAGGACCACTCGCGAAGACGCCGATGACCGCGAAGAGCGCCGTCCCCGGTGCGACCCACGGCAGCGGATTGTGGTACGGCAGCATCGGTCGATCCTAGTCCTGAGCGACATCGCCGACCCGCGCAGGACCGTATCGCGTGTCGGCGGCGCGGCGAGGAGGATAGTCCGTTCGACCGCAGTCGGCCCCAGTCTGGTGGTCGCCCGGGAGGCTCCGCTGGCTCCGCCTCGCGTCGGGCTTCACCAACCCTGAGCGACGGTGGTGTCGGGGCGCGTCATGACGCCGATCCCGGCGAACGCCTCGCGGGGGCTCGGCTGGAGCACCATCGGCTCGCTCTCGTGGGTCGCGGCGCAGGCCATGATCTGCTCCCGGAGCTCGGCGTCCGTGTCGCCCGTCGCGCCGGCCAGGAGGTCCGTCACCTGCTCGCGGATGTTCCACGGCGGCGGCAACGCGATCGCCCGCAGCACCTTCTCGCTGGCGGTCGGCTCCACTGACTCGGTGTCGTAGAACAGCTCTTCGTGGAGCTTCTCGCCGGGGCGAAGGCCGACGATGTCGACCGGTTGGCTGTCCGGGTCGCGTCCGGAGAGGCGGATCAGGTCCCGCGCGAGATCCAGGACCTTGACGGGCTCGCCCATGTCCAAGACGAAGAGGTCGCCTTCGCGGCCCAGGCTGGCGGCGTCGAGGATGAGCCAGGCCGCCTCTGGGATCGTCATGAAGAACCGGGTCATCTCCGGATGCGTGATCGTGAGCGCCTGGCCGCGCTCCAGCTGCTCCTGGAAGATGGGGATCACGCTGCCGTTGGATCCCAGCACGTTGCCGAAGCGGACGGAGACGTACGGCCGGCCCGTGCGGCGCGCGGTGTCGGCGACCAGCATCTCGGCGATCCGCTTGCTGGCGCCCATGATGCTGGACGGTCGCACCGCCTTGTCGGTGGACACGAACACGAAGCGCTCGACGCCCGCGTCGGCCGCCGCATCCAGCACCGACATCGTGCCCGCCACGTTGACGTAGACTGCGTCAGACGGGTGCTCCTCCATCATCGGCACGTGCTTGTAGGCCGCCGCGTGGAAGATGACGGTCGGCGACTCCTCGGCGACCACCCGCCGCATCTGCAGGCGGCTTGCGACGTTGGCGAGGTGGATGCGCACCTCACCGCTGCCGCGGTCGCGCAGTCGGCGCGACTCGAGCTCGCGCTTGAGCATGTAGAGCGGGCTCTCCGCACGGTCGATGAGGACGAGGCGACGCGGTTCGAGCGCGTACACCTGCCGCGCCAGCTCCGAGCCGATGGAGCCGGCACCACCGGTGATCATCACCGTCTGGCCCCGGATGATCTCCTCGACGCCCGAGGCGTGCTCGGTGATCATCGGGCGCCGCAGCAGGTCCTCGACGCGGACCTGCCGGACGCGATAGGCGTCGATCGTTCCGTCAAGCAGGTCCGAGACTGGCGGCACCGTCCGGACGTCGAGCTTGCGGGCCAGGGCAGCGTCCACGACACGGCGGATCGCCTGGCCCTCGGCGTTGGGCATGGTGATGAGCATCCGCCGGGCCCCGGTGTCGGCGATCGCGCGGTCGAGCGCCTCGAGGCCGCCATACACGCGGATGCCGGCGACGATGCTGCCGGCGAGCGACGGGTCGTCGTCGAGGAAGCCCACCGGCCGCACGCCTGCGCTGGCGGTCCGCTTGGCTGAGCGGACGAGGAGCGCCCCGGTCTCGCCCGCGCCGTAGAGGAGTGTCAGGCTGGCGCTCACACTGGTCTCGCGCGCGCCGTCGGCGATCTTGTCGTAGATCGCTCGGATCGCAAAGCGCACACCGCCGAGGATGACCAGGCTGAGCAGCAGCTCCATCGGCCAGAACGAGCGCGGGAAGCCGGCAGCCCAGCTGGCGTCGGCCAGATGAGTCGCGCCGTAGAAGATCGTCATCGACACGACCGACCCGAGAACCACCGCCAGCACGATGCGCTCGAGGTCGGCGACGCCCGCATGCCGCCACCGACGTGCATACAGCCCCGCCGACTGGAAGGTGATCGTGCGGACGGCAAGCAGCAGCACGAGCACGTGGGGGAACGCAGGAACCAGGAGTGGCCCGCTGATGCGGTCGAATCGGAAGGCGACCGCGAGGTAGGCCGCCAGCGCAACGCCGGCAAGGTCGATGGCGAATAGGTGCCGCCCGCTCGACCTGCTGGCCAGGAGGACGAGGAAGCGATCGAGCGGCGCGGCAACCAATCGCGTCCACGGCGTGGCAGCGGCGCGCGGGCGCGCACCGCCAAGGCTGGCGATCGGGCGATCAGACAATGGACAACCCCCGACGATCCCGGGGCAGACGCGTACGCGCTCCAGGACCCCAATCAATCTCTCCCCAGGGTCCGCCGCTCCCTTTCCCTAGCCGCGGACCGAGTGCAACCGTAGCCCATTCGTACTCGCATGCAATAGCGATTCCGCCGCTTGTCGCGTGCCATTCGGCTTTCCGGTGCGTCAACGCACCACCGCGCCAGCGCCGAGGGTGCATGGCAGTCCTGGGCGAACCGTTCTATCGTCCGAGTCGTTCCACGAGTGCCTGGCGGTGCCGTTTCCCGCAATTCGCGCTGGTGCCCGTGGCGTCAGACACGCCCCCCGAGGAGCGCGGTGAGATTCTGCATCACGGGGCCCGGTGACGAGGCCGCTCTCGCCGAGCTCTTCGCCCACATCGACACGACCTTCTTCCGGCCGCACGACTTCACTCCTGCCATGGCCCAGGAGATCGCCAATCGGAGGGGACGGGATCTGTTCGCCCTGCTGTTCGACGGCGAGCTGCCGGTTGCGTACGGTCTGCTGCGCGGCTGGGACGAGGGCTACGCGACGCCGTCGCTGGGGATCGCGGTCCGGACGGGCCTGTTCGGCCGTGGCATCGGGCGGCGCATGATGCGGGAGCTCCACCGCGCGGCGGCCGAGCGCGGCTCGTCAGCAGTGCGCCTGCGTGTCCACGAGGACAACGTGCGGGCGCGGCGACTGTACGAGCGCCTGGGCTACGTCTACGCTGGCGAGGATCGCGGCGAACTCGTCATGAACCTCTCGCTGCCGCCGATCAGCGCAAGCGGCGTCCGCCTGTTGCGCCCGGACGATCCTGCCTGGGACGCCGCGATCGCGGCCGCGGGACCGAGCGTCTTCCACAGTTCGGGCTACCACCGCTACGCGGCCGGTTTCGACAACGCCGCACCCTATCTCGCGGTGGTCGGGGACGAGGCTCGAGGGGTGGCATGGCCGTACCTGCTTCAGGCGCTGGGCGACACTCCCGGCCTGGACGGCAGCGACCGTATGGACGTCACCTCCGTGTACGGGTATCCGGGTCCGCTCGTCTGGGGCTGGGAGCCTGGCGACGTTGGCCTGACTGTCGCGCTCAGCCACATCGCGGAGTCCTGGCGCCTTCAGGGTGCTGTGAGCGTCTTCACACGGTTCAACCCCCTGCTCCAGAACGACGCCATCCTGCCCGTCGCGCCGACCTGGTCTGCCCGCGGCTCGCCAGGTGTCGTGGGCTCCGGGGCCACGGTGTCGGTGGACCTAGACCGTGAGCCGGAGGACATACGCGCGGGATACGGCCGAGACCTCGGACGCGAGATCAGGCGCGGCAGGAGGATGGGCCTCGACACGATCATCGACACGCATTGGGAGCACCTCCCCGAGTTCGCGGAGCAATATCGCGAGACGATGCGGCGCCTTGGTGCGGCAGACTTCTACTACTTCTCGCTGGCTGACTTCGAACGTCTGCGCCGGAATCTGCCTGATGCCGTGCACCTCCTCATCACGAGGCTTGGTGATGTCGTCGCTGCCGCGGGGCTGTTCCTCGACTCGGGCGACGTCGTCGAGTGGCATCTCGTGAGCGCCAACGGCGAGCTGCTGGACATCTCGCCGTCGAAGGTCCTGGTCGAGGACGCGATCCTGTGGGCCAGGTCTCGTGGTTTCCGTTCACTGCATCTGGGCGGGGGCCGTGGCGGCAGCGAGGACTCGCTGTTCTGGTTCAAGAGCAGGTTCTCGCCGCGCCGCCACCAGTTCGCGGTCGGTGAGTGGGTGCTCGACACAGTCGCCTACGAGGGCCTGGCGGAGCAGCGGCGCGGAAGCCTGCCTCCCGGCGCATCGCTGGACGCCACGTTCTTCCCTGCCTACCGTGCCCGGGTCGTCACAGGGTGCCACAGGTAGGCTGCCATCCGCCCCATCGACCTCGCCGAGGTCCGTCGAACGCGATGCGGCACCGGGCATGAGGCCGCGTGCGCTGAAGCGACACGAGCTACCCCCTCGGCGAGGCTTCCAGCGCGTGGCGGAACCGCGCGGGGAACTCGATCTCCGCCATGTCCTGCGTCTCGCGCACGCTCTCCCTCAGGAGCACTTGGCGCAGTGTGAGGAGAAGGATCCGCAGGTCGAGCCACAGCGTCCAGTTCTCGACGTACCACGCGTCGAGTTCAAGGCGCTGCTCGAAACTGAGGGTGTGTCGACCGCTGACAGCCGCCCAACCCGTGATCCCCGGGCGCATCCTGTGGCGCAGCCGCTCCCTCTCCGTGTAGCACGGCAGATACGCGGTGAGCAGCGGGCGCGGCCCGACGAGGCTCATCTCGCCCTTCATGACGTTCCACAGCTCCGGGAGTTCGTCGAGGCTCGTCGCGCGGAGGAACCGCCCCAGTCGGGTCACGCGGGCGGCATCGGAGGTGAACCAACGCTCGCCCTGGATGGGCTCGCGCATAGTACGGAACTTGGCTATCGTGATCGGCCGTTCGTCCTTGCCTGGGCGCTTCTGGCGGAACATGACCGGGAAGCCCATCGTGGCCCCGACCGCCACCGCGGTCCAGGCGAGGACCGGGCCGAAGACAACGAGGCCCGCGAGGGCGCCGACGACATCCACGATCCGCTTGATCGCGAGGCCGAGACCTCGACCGACGGCAACGCCACCCGGACTGGAGACGCGCCGGGCGGGGGCGTCGGAGCCGCGAGGGGCCGGGATGTGCCGGGACCGTGCGCGTGAGGCTGCCTCCGCGACGACGGTCGCCGGCAGGCGGCGGATGCAGCCCAGCGCATAGGCGTACCACTGGCCACCATAGGGAACGTAGCAGCGGACGTTCCAGCCGTCATCCGCCAGCCGCTGGGCGAGGCCCTGACGGACGCCGAGCAGCAGCTGGAACTCGATGTCGGCGCGATCGCGGCCGGTCGCCGCGACCACCCGCCGGGCAACCTCGATCGCTCGCTCGTCGTGCGTCGCGATGGCGGGCCGCACACCGTGCCGGATGAGCATCTCGATGTCGGCGAAGAAGGCCTTGTCGATCTCCTTCTTCGTCGCGTAGGCCACCGTCGGCGACTCCCAGTAGCCGCCGCGCACCAGGCGGACCCGGGCGCCCGATGCGGCCAACCGTGCCAAGTCGTCACGCCGCTGGCGCAGGTAGGACTGCAGGACAATGCCGACGTGCTCGTCGCCGCAGCGGGAGCGCGCCTCCTCGAACAGCTCGATGGTGGCCTCGACGTAAGGGGATTCCTCCATGTCGATCCGCACGAAGGTACCGCTCTGGGTGGCCCGATCGAGGATCCGGTGGAGCTCGCGCCGGCACACGTCGCTGCTGACATCCAGCCCGATCAGCGTGAGCTTGAGCGAGATGTTGGCCGGGACGCCTGCCGCCGCGATGCCGTCGATCGCTTTCAGCACCTCGTCCGCCGCCGCCACCGCCTCGTGCTCGGATCGGGTGTGGGTCCCCACCAGATTGAGCGTGGTGCAAATGCCGCGCGCGCTCAGCGATCGCGCGGTTGACAGCCCGGCGTCGAGGTCCTCTCCGGCGACGAACCGCCACGCGAGGCCACGGACGAATGGTGTGCTCATCGCCGCCTTCCGGACGGTCGAGTTGCGGGCGACACCGCCGAGCACGGAGTGGAGCAAGCCTGGTCGCTTCGGGTCGTGGGCGCCCGGCTGCTCGGTCATGCGACGGCCTTGCGCAGCGCCTCCGCCACGCGGCCGACATCCTCATCCGGCAACCGGCTTGAGAACGGGAGCGCCAGCGTTGACGCGGCGACGCGCTCGGTCACCGGAAAGTCGCCCTCCTTGTACCCGAACATCGACCGGAAGTAGGGCTGGAGATGCAGCGGAGAGAAGTAGGGCCGGGCCGGCACGCCGCGCTCCGCGAGTCGCCTCAGGACGTGGTCGCGATCGACCCCAGCGGCGAGGCGGACTACGTACACGAACCAGTCGACGGCCTCGCCAGGCCTAGCCTTGGGCAGCCGAACCCAGTCCTCGCCCGCGAGCTCGCGCTCGTATGCGGCCACCACGCGTGCCCGCCCGGTCCGCAACTCCTCGATCCGCTCGGTCTGGGCGACTCCAAGCGCCGCGGACATTTCGTCGAGCCGATAGTTGTACCCCAGCCGCACATGCCGGAGCCACGTACCGTCTTCGTCGCGGCCCTGGTTGCGCAGACTGCGCATGACGTCCGCGATTCGTGCGTCATCGGTGACCACCAAGCCGCCCTCGCCGGTCGTGATCTGCTTGTTGGGGTAGAAGGCGAAGACGGCAACGTCGCCGAAGCTGCCGAGGGGACGGCCGTTGACGGACGAGCCCAGGCCCTCGCACGCGTCCTCGATGACTTGCCAGCCGTGAGCGCGCGCGATTGCCTCGATCGACTCGATCCGGCAGGGCCGCCCGAACACATGGACCGGCAGCACGGCCCGGGTTGCCCCAGTGGCGGCGGTGGCGATCAGCTCCGGGTCAATCCCGAGACTGTCCTCCTCGATGTCGACGAACTTCGGTACGGCCCCCTCGTAGAGGATGCAGTTGGCCGATGCCACGAAGCTGAACGGCGTCGTGATGACCTCGTCGCCGCGGCCGATCCCGAGTGCTCGAACGCCCATGTGCAGTCCGGCGGTCCCGCTGGAGCAGGCGACGCCGTGGGCACGCCCCGCGAGGGCCGCCACGGCGGCCTCGAACCGCGGCGCATACGGCCCGAGCGCCAGCACGTCGCTGCGCAGGACACTGAGCACAAGCTCGACCTCGCGGTCGCTGATGTCGGGTCGAGCGAGCTGAATCGGCGCCTGCGGCCGGTGTGCGTTGGACGTCATCGGACTCTCAGGTGGATCCGGAGGAAGGGGACGGTTTCGAGTCGGCACCGTATCACGATCGTCCGATGCTCGAAGCCGGCCCCACGCCCGTGGTGGGCGTGGGTTACCCTTCGATCGGCACCCTTGCACGCTACGGACAGTGGATCCATGAGGTGGGGTTTGGGCCTGCGGGTTGTCGAGCCTGGGAACGTAGCACCATGTCGGACCGTTGCCGCGCAGGGTGACCTTCGAATCGCGTCACGGCGCCATCCGGATCCGGACCTCGCGCCTGTGTTGACCATCTGGGGCTGCAGGGCGCGCTGACAATGGAGCGAGGCGACGCGCGCGGGCCGTCCACAGCCGGGGGCTCGCGCCGCGGGCTGCAGGCAGAGCTCATCCACGCGAACGACCGGCAGTGGGAATCGACCCTCGAGGCCTGCGACCACGACTTCTACCACCTGCCCGAGTACGTCACGCTGTGCGCGGAGCAGGTGGGCGGGACCGCAGCCGCCCTGCTGGTGCGTGGTGGCCCTGGGGCGCTGCTGCTGCCCGTCATCCTTCGCGATATCCCGTTCGGCGGGCGCGACGCCATCTCGCCCTACGGGTACCCTGGGCCACTTGTCGAAGGTGGGGGAGGCGCGGCATTCACCGCGGCGGCCCTCCGAGTCGGCATCGACGCGCTCCGGGAGGCCGGCCTGGTGTCGCTGTTCGTTCGCTACCACCCGCTCCTGAACGATGAACCACCCAGCGACGTGGGCACCGTCGTCCGCCACGGCGACGCGGTCTGCATTGACTTGTCCCTGCCAGAGGACGTCCACTGGCGTCAAACCCGCGAGAACCACCGCCGGGACATCAGACGGGCGATCGACCGAGGGCAATCGGCCCGCATCGACACCGAGTGGGCCAACTTCGCGGCGTTTGAACGGCTGTACGCGGACACGATGGAGCGCCGGCATGCCACGGCCTTCTATCGATTCGACGAGCGCTACTTCGACGGACTCCGTCAAGCGCTGGGCGAGAGGATCCACCTTGCGGTCGCCGAGCGAGACGGCGTCGTCGTATCTGCCGCCCTCTTCGTCGAGACCGCCGGCATCGTCCAGTATCACCTCTCCGGCAGCGACGGCAGCGACGGCAGCGTCCTTCTGACCAAGGTCCTGATTGACTACGCACGTCGCTGGGCAAAGGCCCGCGGAGATCGCTGGCTTTGCCTGGGCGGAGGCGTGGGCGGCAGGGACGACTCGCTGCTGAGGTTCAAGCGCGGCTTCTCGCCGCTCGCGCGCTCGTTCTGGACGCAGCGCGTTGTCATGGACGAGCAGGCGTATGGCGACCTGGTGGCGAGACGGGACCCCTCGCTCGACCCAGACGTTCGGGATGGATTCTTCCCGCTCTACCGCATCGAGACGCCGGCCCCCCACACGGAGCGTGAACGGGTGGAGCCGGCAGCATCACGCGGACTGCAACCGTGAGCTTCCTGGGGCTTGTCCCGTCAGGGGCATCCGCCGTCGTGGACGCGGCAACCGGGGCCAGGCTCACGTACGCCGAGCTCATCGGGCTCGGCCACACAACTGCAGCGATCCTCGGCCCGGCGAAGCAGGTCCTGTTCCTCGTCGCCCGCAACGATGCGTTCACGGCGTCCGCGTACTGGGGCGCGATTGACGGCGGCCATGCAGTCGCCCTGCTCGACGCGAGCGCGGCACCCGAGATGACGGCGGGGCTGATCGACACGTACCGGCCGACCTGGCTCGCCGGCGTCCCGGGGCTTGCCGAGCAGCTCGCCCCACTCGGTGTGGGGATCGACGCCGTCGTGCCGATGGCTGGTGGCGAACTCGTTCGCACCACGGATGCGGCGCGCGATGACGTCTACCCCGAGCTTGCGCTCATGCTCACCACGTCGGGAACGACGGGCAGCCGGAAACTGGTTCGCCTGACCGCGAGGAACCTCGAGGCCAACGCCGACTCCATCGCGGATTGTCTCTCTCTGACGCCAGATGAACGACCGCTCGCAATGCTGCCGATCCACTACTCATTCGGGCTCTCGGTCGTGAACAGCCACTGGAGAGTTGGGGCGACGGTCGTCCTGACAGGCGACGGGGTGATGCAGCGCCGACTCTGGACCACCTTCGATGCCGAGGCGTGCACGAGCTTGGCGGGCGTGCCGTACACGTATCAGATGCTCGAGCGGATCCGCTTCCGTGAGATGGGCCTGCCCTCGCTGCGCTCCATGCAGCAGGCGGGCGGCGCACTCGACCTGCGGCTCGCGGCGCTGTATCGCGACTACATGGCCGGTCGGGGCGGACGCTTCTTCGTCATGTATGGCCAGACGGAGGCGACGGCGCGGATCGCGGTCGTGCCACCCGACCGCCTGGCCGACAAGCTGGGGTCCGCGGGCCTGCCCGTTCCCGGAGGCCGCTTCCTGATCGCGCCTGAACCCGCCGCAGAGGGGTCCCCGGGCGGGGCTAGCCCCCAGAGCGCTCGAGCGGAAATGCCGCCGACCACGGGCGAGCTTGAATACCTGGGCCCCAACGTGATGCTCGGATACGCCTCGAGAGCAGCCGACTTGGCGCTCGGCGACGAGCTGGGCGGAAGACTGGCGACTGGCGACATCGGGTACCTGGATTCGGACGGATACCTCTTCCTCGTCGGACGCAGCAAGCGCATCGCAAAGGTCTTCGGTCATCGAGTCAACCTCGACGAGATCGAGATGCTCGTCCGCGCGCACGGCCCCGCAGCCGCCGTCGCGGGCGAGGATTCGGTCTGGGTGTTCTGCGCATTCCCCGCCGATGAGGACGTGGAGCGGGCCAGGCGCTCGATTCTTGCCCGTCTCCACCTGCACCCGTCTGGGCTGCAGTTCCGCCGAGTGCCCGCGATCCCGACGACCGGCTCGGGCAAGGTCGACTACACGCAGGTGATGGCTTGGGTGACATGACGGCCAGCGATGCGGCGCACGCCGCTCCGCGTGTGGCGCGCCGCGTGAAGCGCGGCCTCGACGTATTGGTATCGGGCGCGGCGCTCATTGTGCTGTCGCCAGCGCTTGCCGCCATCGCCGTGGCGGTGCGGTGCACCATGGGCCCGCCGGTGTTCTTCGGGCAGGTTCGACCCGGATACCGGGCGCAGCCATTCACGCTGTTCAAGTTCCGTACGATGCGCCCGCCCGGCCCAGTGGAGCCCGCGGTCGGCCTGGCGCGCCTGGCCGACGACACCCGGCGTCTGTCGCGCCTGGGCCGCCTCCTGCGACGCACAAGCCTCGACGAGCTCCCGCAGCTGTGGAACGTCCTGCGGGGCGACATGAGCCTCGTCGGGCCGCGCCCGCTGCTGGCCCAGTACCTCCCCCGCTACACGCCCGAGGAGGCGCGACGACACGAGGTCCCGCCAGGCCTCACGGGGTGGGCGCAGGTTCATGGACGCAAGAACCTGCCGATGGAGGAGCGCTTCGTCTTGGACGTCTGGTATGTCGACCACTGGTCCCTTCGACTCGACCTCGCCATCCTGACGGCTACCGTGCGATGCTTCCTCGAAAGCCGGGAGGCGCCAGGCGAGCCGATCCCCGACCCCTGGCTCGAGGCCGCGGCGTCCGCTCACGCCGAGGCTGGATCGACGTCGGGGCCGCCTGCCCGAGAGGCAGCGGCGACTGGATCGGAGGAGTCGTGAAGCCGATCGTGATCTTCGGAACGGGTGCGGTCGCGCGGATGGTCCACTATCTCTGGACCCATGACTCCGAGCGAGAGGTCGTCGCCGTCACCGCTGACCGCGGATTCCTGCCAGCAGACCAGCCATTTGACCTTCCCATCGTCCCGTTCGATGAGCTGCCGCGGCGCTATCCGCCCGAAGCGGTCGACTTGTCGATTGCGGTTGGCTACAGCCGGATGAACCGGTTCCGCGCGGAGCGCTTCGCCCAGGCACGTGAGCTGGGGTACGCCATGCCCACATTCGTCAGCTCGCGGGCGTCCACGTGGCCTGACCTCGTGATTGGCGAGAACTGCTTCGTGATGGAGGAGGCAGTCGTCCAGCCGTTCGTCACCATCGGCGACGACGTGATCCTGTGGAGCGCCTGCCACGTCGGGCACGAGAGCACGATCGGCTCCCACTGTTTCGTGTCCTCGCATGCCGTGGTGTCCGGGCTCGTGACCGTCGGACCGAATTGCTTCCTGGGCTCGAACGCGACGATCCGCGACGGGATCCGGATCGGGCGAGAGTGCGTCATCGGCGCTGGTGCCATCGTGACGAAGGACACGGAGCCCAAGGGCGTCTACGCGGCACCGCGCGCCGAGCGGCTTCGCGCGTCGAGCGACAGACTCCCGATGCTCTGACCCCGAGCCCGCCCGCTCAAGGCACCGTCAGGTCGGCCGGCGGATGATCAGGAACGCACGAGCGTCGTTGCTGTAGCCGAGCGCGGGCTGCTCCTCAGCAGTGAACTCTGGATGCTCCGCCAGCCATGCCTCGAAGGCCGCCCGCTCTCCGAGCCCGCGGTCGTGCAGATCGACCACCGCCCAGTCGTCGAAGTAGACGAGCGATCGGGTGCCGATCAGCGGCGTCAAGAACGTGAGCGCGGTCGCCGTCGCCGAGGCGATCACGCAGTTGACCATCACGATCGGCGCCGCTTGGAGTCCCAGAGCGCGCCGCGTCGCGTCCGTGAGCGTGTCTTCGAACCACCCGGGCACAAGCTCCGCTCGGTCGGCGGGCACGCCGTTCTTGGCAAGATTCTCGCGCGCCAGGTCGATGCTCATGGAGAGGTCGCCCTCGCGCCAGCGCCCGTCGTCTTGGGTCTCCACCCCCTTCGGCATGCCCTGGAACGAGTCGAAACCGACCATCCGCACCACCGCCCCCGACTCACTGCTGGCGCGATACATGCAGGCCATGGT
>JAJYGO010000314.1:0-6231 GCA_021785115.1 Chloroflexota bacterium
TGGGGATCGACGTGGCCGGCCCGGAGACGCCCACCTTCCAGGTCCGCGACTACCGCCGGCTCTTCGACCGCTGCCGCCGGAAGGGCCTCGGCATCACCGTCCACACGGGCGAGGCGGGTCCCGTCGAGGAGATCGCCGAGGTCATCGAGCACCTCGAACCGTCCCGCATCGGGCACGGGGTCAAGGCCGCCTACGATCCGCGGACCATGGCCATGATCCGCGAGCGCGGGATCGTGCTCGAGATCTGCCCCACCAGCAACCTGAACACCGGCGTGGTGTCCGGGTGGGACGAGTTCCGCTGGATCTTCGACACGTTCCGGCGCAACGGCGTCAGGTACACCATCAACACCGACGGCCCGGAGATGCTGAAGACCTACATCCGGGACGAGCTCGCGAGCCTGACCCGGCTGGGGATCCTCTCGGTGGAGGAGCAGCTCCAGTCGGCGGAGTGGGCGCGGCAGGCCTCGTTCGTGGCGGGGGTGGCCGACGTCGCGCCGCCCCGGAGGCGCCCTCCGGCCCGCAAGACGGTCGAGCGCGAGGAGGCCTGACCCGGGCACGGCCCGGCTCGAGCCGACGTGGCCGCCCGGGCGAGTCCGGGCGCCGCCGGCCTCCCGCCACGGGTGTCTCGCCCCGCCGCCGGCCCCCGGCGCGGGTGTCTCGCCCGGCTCAGGCCCGCGTGTCCGCCGTCCCGCCCGCGTCCTCCAGCAGGCGGTACTCGCAGCAGCGGGCGCCCGAGGCGATGTGCCGTTCGCGCACGACCTCGACCCCCAGGATCTCGCTGAACAGCCGGATCTCCGCGTCGCACGCGGCCGGCGCGTCGGTGGCCACCTGGTGGATCGGGCAGTTGTGCTCGACCAGGTGGAGACCGTCGTCCTCGCGCAGCTCGCACACGTACCCCTGCTCCGTCTGGATCTCGGCGAGCTCGCGTGCCCGCTCCGCGAGCGGTGCCTCCACCAGCCCGCGCGACTCCAGTCGCTCGCGGACCGCCCGGACCTGCGCCTCGCGGCGGGCCTCGAAGACGCGGGAGATGAGATCCGTGCCACCGACGTCCCGCACCGCGCCGAGCAGGGTGACCGCGAGGCGGTCGTAGCTCGCCGGGAGGAGCGGCTGCGCGCGATCCGTGACGTCGTAGAGATGGCGCGGTCGGCCGACCCCGTGCCGCAGGCTGCGTCGCTCGACGAGGCCCTGCGCCGCCAGGGTTCGCAGCTGCTGCAGGACCGCCGTGCGGCTCATCCGGAACTGGGCGGCGAGCCCGTCCGGACTCAGCGGCCCCGTCCGCCGGAGTGCCAGCAGGAGGGCCTGCGGACTCGGGGCGTGCCGCTGTTCCTGAGCGCGCTCGTCCATCGCCCGAGCCTACCACCCGCGCCGGGCGTCGTGGCCGCCTCCGCCGCGCAGCGAGTCCGGTCCCGCGACGCGGCGCTGCTCGTACCCCGCCCCGATGCGCACCGGCGGCGAGGCTGGCACGCCGTGTCGTACCATGGCTTGCCGTGCCCGAACTCAGACCCTTCCGCGCGCTCCGGTATGACCCGGGCGCCGGGGATCCCCGCGACCTGGTGAGCCCGCCGTACGACGTCATCCCGGCGGACCGGCAGCGGGCGCTCGCCCGTCGCCACCCGCGCAACGTGGTGCGCCTGGATCTCCCGCTGGACGAGCCCGGGGATCCGCCGGACGAGCGATACCGCCGGGCGGCCCGGGATCTCGCGGCGTGGCGCTCGGACGGGACGCTGCGCAAGGATCGCCAGCCCTCGGTGTACGTCTACGAGCAGGCGTACACGGTCCCCGGCACCACCGAGCACCGCGTGCAGCGCGGCTTCTTCGCCCGCCTGCGCGTCGAGGACCCGGGACCCGCCTCGGGCATCCTGCCCCACGAGCGGACGCTCAGCGGGCCCAAGGAGGACCGCTACCGCCTCCTGCGTGCGACGGGCATGAACGCCAGCCCGGTGGTCCTGCTGTTCGAGGACCCGGACGGGGCCGCGCTCCACGTCCTCGACACGACCTGCCGGGGCGACGCGCAGGTCGACCTGGTCGACGACGACGGCGTCCGCCACCGCCTCTGGCAGCTGCCGGCCGAGGACCCCGAGCTGGGCCCGCTCGTCCAGGTGCTCCTCCGCGCCGGATCGGCGGGTCCGTTGACCATCGCGGACGGCCATCACCGCTACGAGACCGCGCTCCGCTACCAGGACGAGCGGCACCGCGATCGTGCGCTCGACGAGCCGGCACCGTTCGACTACCTGCTGGCGCTGCTGCTGCCCACGGACCAGCCGCTCACCGTGCTGCCCACGCACCGGGTGGTGCGGGACGGGATCGCGGGCGAGGCGCTGCTTGCCGCTGCCGCGGCGCTCTTCGACGTGGAACGGCTGGACTCGGCGGACGCCCTGCTCGCCGCGATGGCATCCCCGGCTCGGCCGACGGGCCCGGCTGCGGCGGACCGCCCGCACCGGTTCGGGCTGTGGACCGCCGGGGTCGGCGCGATCCTCCGGGTGCGGCCCGCGGCGTTCGAGCCGCTCCTGGACCCCGACGCGTCGGCGGCCGTGCGCTGGCTGGACGTCAGCCTGCTGGAGGTGGCGCTCGAGCGCCTCCTCGACGTGGACCGCGCCGCGACCGCCGGCGGCGGACGGCTCGTCTACACGAAGGACGCCGCCGAGGCCGTCGCCATGGTGGACCGCGGCGACGGGGTCGCGGCATTCCTGGTGGACCCGACGCTCGTCGAGGACGTGCTGCGGGTGGCGGCCGCGGGGGAGGTCATGCCCCAGAAATCCACCTACTTCTACCCGAAGCAGGTGACCGGCCTCGTGCTGAATCCCCACGAGTGGTGAGCGGGCCCGAGCGCCCGATCCGCAAGGACGAGATCGTCCTCGAGGATCGCGGCATCTACGTCGAGTCCTGGCTGCCCGAGCGGCGCTCGCGCCGCCGGCCGCTCCTCCTGGTGCACGGCGAGCTCGGCGGGTCGTGGCTGTGGGAGCGCTACCTCGGGTACTTCGCCCATCGCGGGTGGGAGGGGCACGCGGTCAACCTGCGCGCCCACTACTGGTCGGAGACCGGCGACGTGTCGGGCATCGACCTCGACACGTACGTGGGAGACGTGCTGGCCACCTTCGACCACATCCCCCCGAACCCCGTCCTGGTGGGGCACGGCATGGGCGGGCTCCTCGCCCTTCGCGCCGCCGAGGAGCGGCACGCCGCTGGCATCGTGCTGATCAGCCCGGCGCTCCCGGCCCAGCTCCTGACGCCGCCCCGGGCCCACGTGATCCGCGAGATCCCCGATGCGTACGGCCGCGACCTGCTCGGCTGGCAGGTCCTCGCCGAGGAGCTCCGGCGCCGGAACCCGGACCTGGGCATCGAAGACGTGCTCCGCATCCAGCACCTCATGGGACGCGAGTCGGGCGCGGCGCGCCGCTCGATGCTGCTCGGCGTTCCCGTGGACCGGGAGCGGATCGGCGCCGTCCCTGCGCTGGTGATCGGCGGTGGCCTGGACCGCGCCTTCCCGGAGCGCGACAGCGAGCGCCTGGCGACATGGCTGGGCGCGCAGTACGAGCCGTTCGGGGCCCATTCGCACTACGGGCTGGTGATCGGCTCGGAGAGCTTCACGCAGGTGGCCGAGACGATCCGGCTCTTCCTGGAGGCCCACCGGCTGTAGCGCCGCCGGCGGTGGCGGGGCCGGCCGTGGCCGCCACGCGGACGGGCTGTGGTACCATTCGCGCCGCTTCGCCGCGCCCACCGCGGCAACGGACGCGCCGCATTCGTCTAGAGGCCCAGGACACCGCCCTCTCAAGGCGGAGATCATCGGTTCGAATCCGATATGCGGTACCAATCCCTCCGTCCCCCCACGGCACCGCCGTGCCCGCGTTCGGCCTCCCCGCCGCCGGCAGCCACCGTCGTCGGCCGTCGGCCGGCGCCGTCGTGGGCCCAGGCCGCTGCCCGCCGGGCCGGTCGTCGGCCCTCCCCGGGCCGCGCGGATACACTCCCGCAATCGGTGTCCCGCGTAGCGGTCGTGGTTGCCGCGGAGGTCACATGTCCAGGAGTCCGCGCCGGCTCGTCATCCTTGCCGAGGGGGAGTTCCGCCCGCACGCGGCGAAGACCGCGCTCGGGGTGATCCGCTACGGCCCGGACCCCGTGCTGGCCGTGATCGACTCGACACGAGCCGGGGGCAACGCCAGCGACCTGCTCGGCCCGGGGTTCGACGTCCCCGTGGTGGGCTCGCTGGAGGAGGTCCTCGGCCGGCGCCCCACCGCGCTCCTGATCGGGATCGCGCCGACGGGCGGGCGGCTCCCGCCGTCCTGGCGCTCGATCATCCTGCGCGCCATCCACGCCGGGCTGGACGTGCTGTCCGGGCTGCACACGTTCATCTCGGACGACCCCGAGTTCGTCGCGGCCGCCGGTGCGGCGGGCGTGGAGCTGATCGACTACCGGAAGCCGCCCGAGCGCATGGAGACCTCCGTGGGTCGGCTCCACCGGCCCGGGTCCCGGGTGATCCTGACGGTGGGGAGCGACTGCGCGATCGGCAAGATGAGCGTGGCCCTGGAGCTGCGGGGCGCCGCCGCCAGGGCGGGCGTCTCCACCTCGTTCGTGGCCACCGGCCAGACCGGGATCATGATCGAGGGCTGGGGCGTGGCCATCGACCGGGTGGTCAGCGACTTCGTGCAGGGAACCTGCGAGTGGCTCAGCGAGGAGGGCGAGGCGCTGGGGGACTGGGTCTTCGTCGAGGGGCAGGGGTCGCTGGACCACCCCGCGTACAGCTCGGTCACGCTGGGCCTGATCCACGGCTTCACCCCCCACGCCATGGTGCTGGTCCACAAGCCCGGACTGCTGGAGCACGACTTCGTGCACCTCCCGGAGCGTTCCTTCCCCATCCTCCCGCTCCCTCGCATGATCCGCATCCACGAGGAGATCGCGGGACTGGTGGCGCCCAGCCGCGTGGTGGCCGTGGCGCTGAACACGTCCCTGCTCCGCGAGGACGAGGCGCGCCGGGCGATCGAGCGGACGGCGGACGAGACCGGGCTCCCCTGCGACGATCCGTTCCGCTTCGGCGGCGACCGGCTCTTCGCGGGGCTGCGCGACAACGTCGAGGCGCTGCCCTGGATCACGGGATCGGAGGCCGCTGCATGAGCCGACTGCTCGCGGAGTCCCAGACACTCCGCATCCCCTTCCGGGACCCGTTCCGCATCGCCCGCGACATGAGCGGCGACGTGGCGGTCACGGTGATCGTCGAGGTCTCCACGGCGGACGACCGTGCCGCCGGGCGCAGCGGGCTGGGGGAGGGGTTTCCGGACACCTACTACGGCGAGAACCCCGACACGATGGCCGCGGTGCTGCCGCTCCTGCTGGAGGCCGTGGAGCCGTTCGAGGAGCGGCTGGGCGGCGCCATGGCCGAGACCCGGGACGCGCTCGCGGGGGCGTCGTGGGCGATGGACGAGGCGATCCGCCACCACGGCGCGGCCAAGTGCGCGCTGGACATCGCGCTGCACGACCTGGCCGCCCGGCGCCTGGGCGTGCCGCTCCATGCGCTCCTGGACCTGCCGGCCGCGATCCCCCCGACCGACTTCACGATCGGGATCGACACCCCCGAGGTGGTGGGCCAGCGGGCCGCCCGGGCCACCCGTTTCCCCGCCCTGAAGATCAAGGTCGGCGGACCGGCCGACCTGCAGACGCTGGAGGCGGTGCGGGCCGTCTACCACGGGCCGATCCGCGTGGACGCAAACACCGGCTGGGTCCCCGAGCAAGCCGTGCGGCTGGTGCCGGAACTGGAGCGACTGGGCGTGGTGCTGATCGAGCAGCCGTTCCCGGCGCACCGGCTCGACCAGCTGCGCTGGCTGCAGGAGCGTTCCAGCCTGCCCATCGTGGCCGACGAGAGCTGCGTGGTCTACGACGACCTGGAGGGCCTGGTCGGCGTGGTCCAGGGCGTCAACGTCAAGCTGGCCAAGTGCGGCGGGGTGGGCCCGGCGAGGCGGATGCTCGCGCGCGCCGGCGAGCTCGGCTTCCGCCGGTTCCTGGGCTGCATGGAGGAGACGAGCGTGGGGATCGCCGCGTCCGCGGCGGTCGCCTCGCTGGCCGACTGGGTGGACCTCGACGGGTGCCTGCTGCTCGCCGACGATCCGTTCGAGGGGCTGGCGCTCTCCGACGACTGTCGCTGGCAGCTGACCGACGCCCCCGGCCTCGGGGTCTCGCGCCGGCGCTGATCCCCGGCAGGCCGCTGCCGGCCCGCCCCGAACGCGCCGCTGCCCGGCCCACGAG
>JAJYGO010000314.1:6241-12389 GCA_021785115.1 Chloroflexota bacterium
CCGGCAGCGGCCCCCGGCGGGTGTGGACAAGTTGGTGGACAACGTGGTGGACAGAACCCCTTCCTAAGGGCACGCCACCCCTCCTAGCATGGGGCCCCGCAAGACCCCGATGGCCCGCAGCGGCACGGGGCGGACGAGGGGGATCCGGAGCTGCCGGCGGACGTGCCGGCGTGCGCGAAGGGGAGGAGGGACGTCGTATCGATGGAGCCTGCCGAGTCCCGCAGTGCGGGAGCGTCTGACGACGCGGTGGACTTCGTGCGCTTCTGCTACGCACGACGCCCGGTGTCCTGGCCGGCGCTGTACGACGAGATGAGCGCCGTCGCCGCCCGGGGGCTGTACCGCGGCTGGGGGTTCGCGGAGCTGGCCGAGCACGGGATCCGGTTCACGCTGCCGGAGCTGCCCGCGCTCGCCGCGCTCGCCGGTGGAGTCGTCCGGGCGGAGTGCGCGAGGGCCGCCGAGCGGAGGGCGGCAGAGGGAAGAGGCGCGCCACGCCGCCCGATGCCGGACTCGCGGCAGGTCGTGCCCCGAACCCTGCCGGAACCGCTCGGGGCCGGCTGACACGCGCCCCCGGGCGGACCAGCCCGGAAGCCATGATCGAGGCGGGTATCGCCCGGAGCGACGCCCCGCCGGGGAACCGGCGGGGCGTCGTGGCATCCTGGTGGTGGATCGGGCAGAGTGCCGCGTCGCCGGCGGGGAGCCGGCCGCGCGGCCGACGGCGGCCGGGCGCGGCGGTCGCCGCGCCCCTATACTCGGCCAGATGCGCCAGATGTATCACCCCGACGACCTCGCCTCCATGGATCCCCTGGTCCTGATGAAGAACCTGGACCACGTGCGGATGACGAGCCGGCGCCTCAGCTACATCCTCCAGCAGCAGGTCCACCTCTACACGCCCGAGGCCAACCGGCTGCGGGACGAGATCGACCGGTACGTGGAGGCCGAGCGCCAGATCGAGGGGGAGATGGCGCGTCGCGAGCTGCGCTCCTAGGCGGCACCTCCACCCGCAGCCGCACTTCGGGAGGACGGCATGGCGTCCGCCGCAGGTCCTCGCTCGCGCGGCCGCCTCGCGGCGCTGACGGCACCCGGCGTCCTGCTGCCGCTGGCCATCGCCCTGGCCCTGTTCCTCCTCCTGTCGGCATCGGCGGCGGTCGACCCGGCGCGCGGCGTGACGGCCAGCACCAGCCCGTTCACGGACGAGGGCTGGAACGTGGTGAACGCCCGCAACCTGGTCCTCTTCGGCACCTGGTCCACGGACGACTGGCGGATGTACCTCCTGAACCTGCCGTACAGCGTGCTGGAGGCGGGCTGGCTCGCGCTGACGGGGGTGGGGATCGTGCAGGCACGCCTGCTCGACGTCATCGTCGGCGCGGTCGCCCTGGCCGCGCTCGGGCTGGGTCTTCGCCGGCCGCTCGGCACGGCCGGGGCGTCACTCGCGGCCGCCGCCCTGGGCGGGTCGGCGCTGTTCCTCTACTACACCCGGCTGGCCTACCTTGAACCCCTGGTGCTGCTCTGGCTGGTGGTCGCCCTGCTCCTGCTGTCCAACGCCCGTCCGTCGACCTGGACGGGGCTCCTGGCCGGGGCCGCGCTGGCGCTGGCGATCGCCACCAAGGCGAGCGCCGGGTTCGCGGCGGCCGGGATCCTCGCGGGGATCGCCGTCACGGGGTGGCGCGAGGCCCCGGTCCGGCGCGCGCTCGCCGGTGCCGTGCTGGCCCTCGTCCTCGCCGCGCTCGCGTGGGCGCTCATCCTCGCCCTGCCGCAGCCGGCGGCGCTGGCCACCGACCTGCGCATCTGGGCGCCCGAACCGATGCCCCACAGCATCGCCGAGCTGGTACGCCGCATCGTCACCTACCCGACGCGCAGTGACGGCGGGATCACCCTCGCGCTGCCACTCCTCGCCGCCGGCGCGATCGGCTTCCTGCTGGTCGCGGCGCGCTACCCGGTCCTGGACGCCCGGCAGCGCCGGATCGTCGGCGCGTCCGTCGGGTGGCTCGTGGCCGGCATGGGGATCCTGCTGGTGGTCCCGTACCGGCCCAACCGTTACCTGGTTCCCCTGCTGCCCCCGCTCGCCATACTGGCCGGGCTCGGGTTCGCGGTGGTGGCCGCCTGGCTGGGTCCGCGCCGCCGGGTGCCGACCGCCGTCCTCGGCGCGCTGCTCGCCGCCGTCCTGGTGGTGCCGGGGCTGGTCCTTCACGTGGGGTGGGTCACGCAGACACCGACCACGCTGCCCGGTGTGCAGGCCAGGATCGCCGAGCTGATCCCCGCGGGGGCCACCGTCCAGGGTGACCTGGCGCCCGTGCTCGCCATGCGCGCCCGCGCCACCACCATCGTGTCCCGTCCCGCCACGAACGTGAACCCCGGCGACCTGTACGCGACCCGGGACGTGCGCTGGGTGCTGACGGACGGCCCCGCGCCCGCGTGGGCGCCGCTGCACGCGGCGGCATGGAGCGCGCGCACCCGCGAGCTGTGCGTCCGATGGGGTCCCGGCGAGACCTGTCTCTACCGTCTGCCCTGACCGGCGGGCCCTGCGCCCCGGCCGGCGCCGTCCGCGACCGGGACGCCGGCACGAGCCCCCGGTGCGCCCGGGCTGCCTCCGCCGCTGACGACGACGATGCCGGGCCGCGGCCCGGCCGGGCGGGGTGGCTGCCCCGTCCGCTGCGTCGCGGCGACCACGACGCCCGCCCGAGGCTCCGGCGGCCAGCGCCAGTCGACGGGCAGCGCCGCACCCGCCAGTGCCCGGCGCCGACCCAGCTCGGTCGGCGCGATCACCAGCAGCCGGTCGGTGCGGGTCGCCTGCCCCGCCTCGTCACCCCAGATGCGGGTCGACTTGCGGTGTGCCGCGACCTCGTCGGCCGCGATCCCCGCGAGCCGGTAGCCCTCCGGCTCGGCCGCCTCCTCCCAGGCACGCGCCGCGAGCCCGACCTCGCGCCGGAGCCGGTGCCCGCCGTCCGACTCGACGTCGCCCAGCACCAGCACCACGACCGCGTCGTCGGCCAGGACGACGCGCAGGTCGGCCAGGACCTCGCGCAGGAACGCCAGGTAGGCGCGCGGCCGGTGGGCGTGGTCCAGCCTCGCGTCCAGCCCGCCGGGGTCGATGCCCAGGAACCAGAGGCGGAGCCAGTTGGCCGCGCCGTACCGGACGACCCGCAGGTACGGCGGGCTGCTGACCACCAGGCGCACACGGCCGGGGAGCGCCCGCTCCCGCAGGATCGCGGCCGTCCGGGTGCCGGCGTCGCGGGCGTCGCCCAGGATGGCTATGCCCCGCGCCGGCGGGAGCGGCTCCCGCAGCAGCCATTGCGTCTTCAGCCGGAGCGCGGCGAAGACGTCCCTCGGCTCGGGGTGGAACCCGGTCGCCCGTGCGTACTCGCGCACGTACCCCGGCGGCATGGCGAAGGCGTTGGGCATGAGGGTCGAGAGAAACGCCCGGCCCCGGCCGTGCAGGATCCCCGCGATCGTCGCCAGCAGGAAGCGGTCGACTCGCCCGGCCGGATCCAGCACGGCGCGGAGGTACGCGAGTTGCTCGAGCGTCCGCGGGTGGAATGCCAGGACCACCTCGGGCGGGACGCCGGACGCGCTCCCCGTGACGTCGTCGCCCCGGGACGGCCAGGCGGCCGGTGCCGGGCGCGCGGCCCACCCCGCCTCGAGGTCGTCCACGCGACGGCCCAGCTCGGCCGGCCCGGGCGGGTCGACCTTCGCGGCCGTGAGCAGGTGTGCCAGCGGGTTCAGGTCGTTGCCGACCCCGATGCGACCCTCCGCGCACGCCTGCAGCGGCGTGGTGCCGCGGCCGCTGAACGGGTCCAGCACCACGTCGCCGGGTCGCGTGTACCGGGCGATGAACGCGTGCGGCAGGCCGGCGGGAAACGCCGCGAGGTAGCTGCACATCGGGTGCAGGGCGGGGCCCCACAGCCGGCGCTCGCGCTTCCACTCCAGGTCGAGCGGAAACGGCGCCTGGTCGGCCACGGGGGCCCCGCCGCGGGGCGACGGGGCGCGGCCATCCGGCCATCCGACCGGTGGCGCAGGGGCCGGCATGCAGCCGCCCGGCGACCCGCCCGGCGGCGGTGCCGCCGGGAGCCGGGGCTCGAGCCGAGCGGCCAGCGCCATCCGCGTGCCTCCGAGGGCGCCCGGTCCGGGCGCGGGTCCGCGAATCTAGCATCCGCGGGATGCGTCCGGCGTCCGTTGTTGCGGTGCCCTCCGGCCGCGCGTGCGCCGGAGGGTAGGATTCGCGCGGGCGCCCGTAGCTCAGCTGGACAGAGCAGCGGTCTTCTAAACCGCCGGTCGGGGGTTCGAGTCCCTCCGGGCGCGCCAGCGAATTCCGCAACCGGTCAGGCCGGTCCCTCGTCTGCGGCAGGGGGCCGGGCGCACCACCCGGTCGACGGTCAGGACGCGTGTGCGCCCACGACCTCGACGCCGTCCTTCCAGACCGCCTCGATGTGCCGGTCGAGCGTCGCGAAGTCGTACGGATCGCCGGAGACCACCACGACGTCCGCGCGCTTGCCCGGCTCGATCGTGCCCAGTTCGTCCTGGAGCCCCAGCAGCTCGGCGGCGGTCAGGGTCGTCGCGACGAGCACGTCCGCGGACGCCATCCCGCCCTCGGCCATCAGCGCCAGCTCCCGGAGGTTGCGCCCGTGCGGCGCGACGGGGCTGTCGGTCCCCATCGCCACGCGCACCCCGGCCGCCACGGCCCGGCGGAACGAATCCCGGTGGATCTCGACCACCTCGCGTGCCTTGCCCAGGCTTGCCTCGGGGATCTGCACGCCGGCCGCCGCCGCGTCGATCACGCCCTGCAGCGCCACCAGCGTGGGGACGAGGAACGTCCCGCGCGCGAGCATCAGCTCGATCGCCTCGTCGTCGCCCGGCACCACGGGGAGCGTATCGCCCGCCCTGTTCCGGCGCCTGCTGGCCGTGATCGTAGTCGCGTGGGTGATCGAGCGCGCCCCGACCGGGTTGCGCCGTCCGGGCCCGCCCGCTGGCCTGCCTCCGCGTCGAGTGGTGATGATCCGGTAAGTCGCCGTTAAGTGGACAGCGCTATCCTCCGGGCGGATGGACAGCGTGCGCGAAGAGCGCCTGGTGCGTCCGGACGGCCGGGTCGTCGCCTGGACGGAGCATGGGGCCCCCGGGGGACTGCCCCTGCTGCGCCTGCCCGGGACGCCGGGGTCGCGCTACTCGTTCCCGGCGGATCGGCGTCCCTGGGTCGAGCGCGGTCTCTGCGTGATCGTCGTGGAGCGCCCCGGGTTCGGCGCCTCGACGCGGCTGCCCGGTCGGGGGTTCGCCGAGCACGCGGATGACCTCGCTGCGGTCCTCGACCACGTCGGCATCGATCGCGTCCCTGCCTATGGCGGCAGCGGCGCAGCTCCCCACCTGCTCGGGTTCGCGGCGCGTCACCCGGACCGGTTCTCGGCCGGGACCATCGTGGACGGTGCGGCCCCCATGACCGAGGAGGAAGTCCGGGGTGAGATCGAGGCGAACGCGATGGGCGACCTGCTGGCGCGATCGGGGGAGGTCGACGCACTGCGAGACCTCCTGGCACGCGCACGCGATGACGTCCTGGCGGACCCGGTGGCCGGCTTCCGTGAACTGATGACGGACGCGCCGGCGGCGGACCAGGAGGTCATGGCGGAGCACGCATGGCAGGCAGGGTTCATGCGCGGCCTCGTGGAGGCGTTGACTCCCGGCGTGGACGGCTGGATGGACGAGGTCCTGGCCATCAACGGGAACTGGGGAGACATCGATCTCGATGCGGTGGGCGGCAGTGTCACCTGGTGGCACAGCGTCGACGACCGCAACTGCCCCATCTCCGCCGCGCGGCGCCTGGTCGCGCGTCTGCCCCGCGCGAGGTTCGTCACCTGGGAAAGCGCCGGGCACCTGGCGGCGGCCGCGCACGAGGCGGAGATCCTGGACGAGTTGCTGGCGCGCGCCGGGTCCGCTTCCGGGACGCGGGCCGGCAGCCCGGCCGCCCTTCCGTCCGGAGCGCCCATGAGCACGCGGCCCGGTTCCGCGATCGCGGCCCGCTGAGGCGCGGCCGCACCTTCCGCGGCCGCACTCGCCGCGGCCTCACCCAGGCATCGCAGCCGCCCCGGTGCCGACACGCCCACGACCCGGCTGACGCGGCCGGGCAGCCCTCGGGCGCCTCGCAGGGGCGGGCGCGCCGACGGCA
>JAJYGO010000414.1 GCA_021785115.1 Chloroflexota bacterium
CCGATCTCCGGAGTCGTTGCAGACGACGACCGCGGCGCGCGCGACGAGCGCGGCGAGCGCCGGGACGTCCGTGCGGCCGGCGAGCGCGACGATCGAGGGCCGCGCGGACGCGACCTCCACGACGAGGCCCGCCTCGCGCTCGGACCCGGCGACGACCACCCGGAGCCCGGCGCAGTCCGCGAGCATGCCGGCGACCGACCGGAACCGCCCCGCGTCGTACCGGCGGGCGGCGGCGCTCGCGCCCGGCACCAGGAGCACGAACCGCGCCCAGCGCGGAATCGCGCGCGCCTCGAGCAGGCGATCGGCATGCTCGCGCGCCGCGGCGGGGACGGCGACCTCGAGGTCGCGACGGCGTGGCCGGAAGCCGGCGGCCTCGAGCAGCGAGAGGTTGCGCTCGACCTGGTGCACGGCGTCGTCGACCGGTGGGACGCACGGCGAGAGGATGCTCCCGCCGAACTGCCCGGACCGGCCGAGCCGGATCGGGATGCCGGCGAGGTAGCACGCGTAGGCCGCCGGGTACGGCGATTGCCGGAAGCTGGTGAGGATGACTGCGGCGTCGAAGCGGCCCGCGCGGAGCCGCTCGACGAGGGCGATCTCGCGCCCGGGATCGAGCGGCATCGAGCCCGATGCGTCCTGCCACACCGCCCGATGGACGAGCACGTCGTCGATCCACGGCAGGAGCGGCGCCGCGGCGGCACCGGCGGGCGACGCCATGAGCGTCAGGCGCGCGTCGGGCAGTGCCTCGCGGAGGGCGCGCAGGGCGGGACCCGCCATGACGACGTCGCCGACGTTGTCGAGCCGGACGACGAGGACGCGCCGCACGCCGCACCACGCCTGGGGCACACGCTGCTCGGCCGCCACGCGGGGATCACGCTGCACGCCGCTCGCCCCCGAGGAGAGACAGAGTCGCGGAGAGGACGTCCTCGACGCCGTCGAGGCCGGGCGAGGGACGCACCGCCACGTGCAGCTCGTCGTCGATCGGGGCCCAGCGCTCGAGCTCGGAGCCGGTGAACACCACGACGCTCGGCACGCGCAGTGCCGCCGTGAGGTGAGAGATCCCCGTGTCGTTGCACAGCACGAGCCGCGCGTTCTCGACGAGCGACGCGAGCGCCCCGACGCTGGTCTGCCCGGCGAGGTCGATCGTCTCGGTCCGCGTCGCCTCGGCGACCTCGTGGACGACCGGGATCTCGTCGGCGGTGCCGGTCAGCACGACCGGGAGCCGGAGCGCGCCCAGGAGGTTGACCATGATCGCGAAGTGGCGCGCGGGCCAGCGCCGATCGGCGGCGCTCGACCCCGGATGCACGACGACGTACCGGCCGGGCTGAAGGCGGCGAGCGCGGGGGATCGAGGCCAGCTCGAACCGGTCGACGTCGGTCACCGGAAACTCGAGGTCGTCGCCCTTGGCCGGGATCCCGAGCACGTCGAGCACGCGGAGCAGCCGCCGGACCTCGGGCAGGGTCTCCGTGAGGGTGACGAACCGTGCGGGGTCGGGGCAGAAGCCTCCGGCCGGGTAGGTGCCCGCCCGCATCCTCGCGCCGAGGAGCAGCGTGAGGCCGTTGCTGATCGAGCCGCTGCCGTGCAGCTGCAGGGCGAGGTCGAAGGAGCGCTGCGCGGCCTCCGCGAGAAAGGCCGGGACGTCCTGGCGGCCGGACGCGAACTCGTCGAGACCGCCCGGCAGCACGAGCAGGTCATCGAGGTACCGGGGGAAGCGCTCGAGCAGGAGCCGCCCGCTCTCGAGGCCGACAAGCGTCACGTACGCGTCGGGCAGCGCGGCACGCAGCGCACGGAGCGCGGGAACCAGGCACAGCATGTCGCCCAGGCCGGGAAGGGCGCGGACGACGGCGACGCGGCTCGGCAGGGGCGTGCCGAGCCGATGACCGGGGCGCAGCGTCGACTGGACAGCCTCGCGCCCCGCGGCCGCCCTGCCGCCGGCGTGAGGCGGGCGACCGGGCGCGGTCTGGGTATGGGGGAGCGCGTGCAGGCGCGAAGCCGGACCGCGGGTCTGGGCACCCGTGGTGGCGAGGGCGCGGGAAGCCACTCTGCGAAACCTCCTGAAAGCCCGGCGGTTCGACGCGTCGCGTCCGTCGGTCGGACCTCCTCGGGCCCGCGGGCCGAGCCCGACGCGGGCTGTCCAACTTGTACCCGTGGCACGGTGGCGCCCGTCGCGACCGACACGGCGGTGCGCTTGCAGCGCTCTTGCATGTCCGGACGAGGGGCCGGCGCACTGCAACCGCCTCGCCGGCGCACTGCAACCGCCTCGCCGGCGCACTGCAACCGCCTCGTTAGGCCGCGCGCCCGAGCGTCAGCCCGCGGCGAGGATCGAGCCCGGTACGGTCGCAGCTGCGGGGTCCATGCGGGTGACGGCGGTCCCGAACGGCAACGGCGGTTCCGGCGGGAACCCGCGGCTCCCGCGGACTCGAGGCCCGAACGAGGCCGGCGGCAAGGAGACCGACAATGTGCATGAACTGCGGGTGCGGGAAGCCGGACGACCGGCACGGGAACCCGGACAACATCACGCGCGAAGACCTCGAGCGCGCGGCGAGGGCCAACGGCCAGTCGCTGGACGAGGCGGTGCGGAACATCGACGAGACCTCGCACTCGACGCGCGCCGGGTCGTCGGAGTCGACGGGCTCTTCGCAGTCGATGCAGAGCTGACGCCGGCGCGCGAGGCACGCCGGGGGGCAGTCTCGGTGCCAGGGAGCCGGATTGACGGGCACGTGCGGCACGTCCGCACGGCGCCACTCGACCCCGGCTCCTGCTGAAGGAGGTGCGAGATGAGGACGACGGAGGACGGACGGTGACGACCCCGTACGCCGGCGGCCCCGAGCCGGTCGATGACGAGACGGACGTGACCGGGCCACCGTATGCGGACCAGCCCTACCGGGGCACGCGCGTCGTCGAGCGGGAGGTGCTCGAGCGGCCGGGGCCGCGGCCGATGGTCGTCCGCTCCGGCCCCAGCCTGGCCCACCGCCTGGTCGTGCTCGTGTTCGGCCTGGTCCAGCTGCTGATCCTGCTCCGGATCGTGCTGCTGCTCGTCGACGCGGTGCGCGCCAACCCGATCGTCGCGTGGGTCCTCGACCTCAGTCAGCTCTTCGTGGCGCCGTTCGTGGGCATCCTGCGCACCAACGCGCTGTCCGCGGGCGGATCGACCCTCGACGTGGCGGCAATCGTCGCCCTGATCGGCTGGACCATCGCCGAGATGGTCGTGCTCGCCATCGTCAACGCGCTCGTCGACCGCGGAGCCGTCGCCTAGCCCGACCGCGGACGACGAGGCGCGGAATCCAGTGCGACCTGCCGCGCGAACGGCGCCGCCCGGCTGCGGCACGGGCAGAGCCCGCGCGGACCGGACTCCCTGGTCGCCTGCCCGGATGTAGGCTCTGGGCGTGCTCACGCTCGACACGATCCGGCGCGCCCCGAAGGTGCTCCTGCACGACCATCTCGACGGCGGCCTGAGGCCCGCCACGCTCGTCGACCTCGCGCGCCAGGTCGGGTACCGGGGCCTCCCCACGAGCGACCCCGACGAGCTCGCCGCGATCATCCGCCAGGGCGCCGACCGCAAGAGCCTCGAGCTCTACCTGGAGACGTTCGCGCACACCGTGGCCGTCATGCAGACGCGCGAGGCGCTCATCCGCGTGGCGGCCGAGTGCGCGGAGGACCTCGCGGCCGACGGCGTGGTGTACGCCGAGGTCCGGCACGCGCCCGAGCTGTCCACGGCCGGCGGGCTGTCGCTCGACGAGGTCGTCGAGGCGATCCTCGAGGGCTTTCGGCGCGGCAGCGAGGACCGCGGCATCACCGTCCGGTTCATCGCCACGGCGATGCGGACCGCGGCGCGCTCGCTCGAGATCGCGGAGCTGGCCGTGCGCCATCGCGACGAGGGCGTCGTCGGCTTCGACATCGCGGGCGCCGAGGCCGGGTTCCCGCCGACGCGGCATCTCGACGCGTTCCAGTACATCCAGCGCGAGAACTTCCACATCACGATCCACGCCGGCGAGAGCTTCGGGCTGCCGTCGATCTGGGAGGCGCTGCAGTGGTGCGGTGCCGAGCGACTCGGTCACGGCGTCCGGATCGTCGACGACATCGCGACCGCCCCGGACGGCGAACCCGCGCTCGGACGCCTGGCGGCGTACGTCCGGGACCGCCGCGTTCCGCTCGAGATGTGCCCGTCATCGAACGTCCACACCGGCGCGGCGCGCTGCATCGAGGAGCACCCGATCGAGCTGCTCCGGCGGCTCCGGTTCCGCGTGACCGTCAACACCGACAACCGGCTGATGAGCGGCGTCTCCCTGTCGAGCGAGTTCGCGCTGCTCGCCGAGACGTTCGGCATCGACCTCGACGATCTCGAGTGGCTGACGCTCAACGCGATGAAGAGCGCGTTCTGCCACTTCGACGAGCGGCTCGCGCTGATCGGCGGGGTGATCAAACCCGCCTACGCGCACCTGCGGTACGCGCTGTAGCCGTTCCCGCTCGCACGGGCCTCGATCAGGCCGGTTCGATCCGGTAGAACCGTCCGACGGCCCGGACGTGCCGGCGGGCGAGCCAGTAGATGACGTTGCCCGGGAACGGGTGCTGGCGGAACGTGGCCCGGATGACGGCCTCGCGCTCCGGACCGGGCGGCAGGAGTGTCGCGACGACGCGCTCCGGCGGCCGGCCCGACCGCTCGATCTCGCCGCGGCCCGTCGCGTCGAGATTGAGCGTCCACGCGCAGGGCAGGTCGGGGTGCCCGAGGTACTCGTGATCGCCGACACGCAGCAGACCGAGGAAGGTGGTCCGGCGTTGTCCGGTCCGCCGCCCCGTCGTCACGAACGCGACCGTGTTCCCGACGCCGAAGCGCCGCCACCAGCGGGTGATCAGGGGGTCGAGGACGCGAAGGAAGCGGTAGAAGCGGGGGAAGAAGGCGTGCCAGGCGTCGTCCACGGCGACAGTATCCCCGTCCGCCCGTTTCGTGCGAATATCGCGGCCATCCGCATCATCCGCCACTCTCGGCGAGTGAGGCGGGCTCGCCAGGCGTGAAGACCGCCGACCGGAGGACGAAGTGACCGACGTCGACCGCACGCGCCTCCAGACCCTGGCGGCGGCCGAGACCGCCCGCTTCCTCGACGCGCACCCCCGATCCCGCGCCCTTCACAACCGCGCCCTGCGGAGCCTGCCCGGCGGCGTACCGATGCACTGGATGACCAAGTGGCCGGGACCGTTCCCTGTGTTCGTCGAGTCCGCGCGCGGCGCGCGCTTCCGCGACGTCGACGGGCTGGAGTACGTCGACCTGTGCCTCGGCGACACGGGCGCGATGACCGGACACGGTCCGCAGCCGACGCTCGAGGCGGTGCGGCGCCAGCTGGAGCGCGGGATCACCCACATGCTCCCGACGGAGGACGCGGCCGAGGCGGCCGAGCTGCTCGCGGAGCGGTTCGGGCTCCCGTCGTGGCAGTTCACGCTCTCGGCAACCGACGCGAACCGTTTCGCGATCCGGCTCGCGCGCGCGATGACGCGCCGCCCCCGGATCCTGGTGTTCGACTACTGCTACCACGGCACGGTGGACGAGACGTTCGCGACGCTCCGCGACGACGGCACGGTCGCGCCGCGGCGCGGGAACATCGGTCCCGCGGTCGATCCTGCCGTCACGACCCGCGTCGTGGAGTTCAACGACGTCGACGCGCTGGAACGCGAGCTGGCGGCCGGCGACGTCGCGGCGGTGCTCGCGGAGCCGGCCCTGACCAACGTCGGGATCGTCCTGCCCGACCCCGGGTTCCACGACGCGCTCCGCGACCTCACCCGCCGCACCGGCACGCTCCTGATCCTCGACGAGACGCACACGCTCTGTGCGGGCCCCGGCGGGTACACGGGCGAGCACGGCCTGCGGCCGGACATGGTCGTCGTCGGAAAGGCGATCGGCGGCGGGATCCCGTCGGGTGCGTACGGGTTGAGCGCGGAGCTGGCGGGACGGCTCGAGACGCTGACGACGCTCGAGGACATCGACGTCGGCGGCATCGGCGGGACGCTCGCAGGGAATGCTCTGTCGCTCGCTGCGATCCGCGCGACGCTCCGCGACGTCCTGACGCCCGGCGCGTACGCCACGATGCGCCCGCTCGCCGAACGGTGGACGGCCGGCGTCGAGCGCGTCATCGAGGCGCACGACCTGCCGTGGCATGTCACCCGTCTCGGCACGCGCGCCGAGTACCACTTCCTCCCGGCGCCGCCACGCAACGGCCGGGAGGCGGCGGCCGCCACCGACTTCGAGCTCGAGCGGTACCTCCACCTCGCGATGCTCAACCGCGGCGTGCTGCTCACGCCGTTCCACAACATGGCGCTGATGTCGCCGGCGACGACCGCGACGGACGTCGACTGCCACACTGCGGCGTTCGAGGAGGCGGTTGCGGCGCTCGTGAACGCCTGACCTTCCTCCGCCGAGCCGCGCCCTGGATCGGCGGCGCGGCCTGCGACACACCGGCGACGCTGCGGCAGCGCGGTCCCGCTGCGCTCGACGACGTCCCACCCGGGATCGACAGGCCGCCGTCGCGACGAACGGCATGGCATGCGCGCGTCGTCCCGGGCCGAATGGCCCCCGCGGTCAGCCGCCGGCCATGGCCGTTCGGCGACCGAGACCCTGCCGTTTGGCTCTTCACATAGCTTTCGCTTGGGCCCCGAACCGGCTATGCTTCGGTCCGTCCGGACGTTGACCGCGTCCCCAACGCCCGGGCAGAGTCGACGCAAGCTCGAGGCGGGCATGAACAGGAGGACGCGATGCGCTTCCCGGGACGGTTGAGCGGGTCCCGCCGCTCCGCTCGGGTGCGTGTGATCGCCGTCGTCGTCGTGGCCACCGTTTTCGCGGGATGCGCCTCGGTCGCCGCCCCGACGCGCGCCCCCGCCCCCGAGGCCGTCGGCAACAAGCTCGCGGCGGCGGCCCAGGCCCAGGTGCCGCGGAGCGGCTGGCAGGTCGCGTGGGTCACGCCGTCGCTGCAGTTGACCAGTGTCCGGGTGTTCGGCCCGCAGGACGTCTGGGTCGCGGCCTCGGACGGACGCATCTACTCGTGGGACGGCACCGGCTGGCACGTCCAGCGTCTCGACGAGGACCTGGGGGCGATGGCCGCGATCAGCAGGCGTGACGTGTGGGTGTCGAGCGACGACGGGATCCGTCACTGGGACGGCGCGCACTGGTCGCTGACAAGCCACGATGGATCGGTCGCCGCGCTTGCCGCAGCCGGGCCCCAGCACGTGTGGGCCGCGGACGCCACGGGGATCCGCACCTGGAGCGGCACGTCGTGGGTGAGGCAGTACGCCTCGGCCGTTGCCGACCTCCGCTCGATCTCCGCGCCCGACGCGACACACGCCTGGGCCGTCGGCTCGCTCGCGGACGGGTCGGGTGTCGTGGTCGCGTGGAACGGGACGAGCTGGTCGGTCCAGGCGACGCTCGCGCAGCCGCTGTCGGCGGTCTACGCAGCGGACGCGGAGCACGCCTGGGCGGTCAGCGACGAGGGCACCATCTACGCCTGGAACGGCCGGACGTGGAGCGCCAGCGCCGACCTCCACCTGCCGCTCACGGCGGTCGCGGGTTCCGACGCCGGCCACGTCTGGGCAGTCGCGCAATCAGGCGAGATCCTCGCCCTCCACGCGGCCGACTGGACCGTCGCGTACCGGGCGCCGACCACCCTCAGCGGGATCGCCGCGTTCGATCCGACCAACGTGTGGGCGATCGGTTTCGACACGATCTACAGCACCGTCGACCAGGGTTCCGCGCCGTCGGACTGGACGGCCTCGGGGCTCTGAGCCGGCGGTCGCCCGCGTCCTGGCATCACTCGACGTCCGGACACGGGCGGACTGTCCGGTTGCGCTCCTGCGAACGCAACCTCTCATGGCGACGGCAGCCGTGGGGACGCGACGGCCGCCCTCGTTCGGTCAGCTGAGGCGGATCGGCGCCCCGGACTGATCGTGGGGAAGATCGACGCACTCCACGCGGCAACCACGCGCGTCCCGCCCATCGAATGGGTGGAAATGCATCCACGCGGGCTCGTGCTGCGATTCGTCGAGTGTCAGGCGGCAGCCGCAGGCGGCGCACGTGACGGGACCATCGGTCCGAATGAGCGGAATACCAGGGTCGGCGAAGCTGTACATGGCATTGGCCTCCGAGGCGGAGGCTATGTGGCCCGGCCGGCGGTGTCGGCACCATCCGGGATACGGTTGGGTGCCGGATCGGTTACGGCGCGGGACGCGGCCGAAGGCACCATCCGACGGCCCGGATCGACGTGAGCGCCGGCCCCGAGGCGTCATCGAGCTTGCGCCGGAGCCGCGCGAGGTGCGGCTTCAGCCACAGCGGGTCGGGGTCCCGCTCGCCGGGCCAGCCGGCGCCGAGCAGGCTCGCGTGCCCGACGAGTCCGCCTGCGGCTCCGACCAGCGCCTCGAGGAGCCGGTACTCGATCGGCGTGAGGACGAGCGGTGCGGCGCCGACGCGGGCTTCGTGGTGCGCGGGATCCAGCTCAACGCCGCCGAACGACCGGCGCATCGCACGCGGGCCGCCGGACACCACCCCAGCCTCACTCGACTGCCGATCGCCCTGCGGCGCCCGCCGGACCGCGGCCCGGATCCGCGCGAGCAGTTCCTGCTTGCCGAACGGCTTCACGAGATAGTCGTCCGCGCCGAGGTCGAGCGCGCGCACCTTCGCCTCCTCGGCGCGCTCGCCGCTCACGACGATGATCGGCACGTCCCCGCCCTCGGCCCGGAGCTGGGCCGCGACGCTGAACCCGTCGGAACCGGGCATCGCGAGATCGAGCAGCACGAGGTCCGGGCTCTCCTCCCGCCAGCGACGGACGGCCGTCGACCCGTCGTACGCCGTGACGACCTGGTGGCCTTCGGTTCCGACGAGCGCGGTGATCGCGCCGACCATGGCGGGATCGTCGTCGACGACGAGAATCCGCAGCGGGCGGTCCATCACAGGGCCACCGCGGCGGCCAGCGCGACGACGAAACGCGCGCCGCCGGTCTCGGTCGGCTCGCACCACAGCCGGGCACCCATCGCCTCTCCCAGCCGCCGTGCCGCGTACAGGCCGATCCCGGAACCGCGAGCGGCGCCCGTCTCGGCACGCCGCGCGTACGGCTCGAAGATCCGCTCCCGCCACTCCTCGGGCACGCCCGGTCCCTCGTCCGCGACCGACAGCCGTCCGACGCCCTCCTGGAGGCCGGTCGCGATCGTGATCCGCGACCCCGGCGGCGCGTACTTCACCGCGTTCTCCAGCAGGTGCTCGAGCACCTGCCGCAGGCGGGGCGCGTCGCCGAGCACGCGGAGATCGGGCGTGCCCTCACGGACCAGGGTGTGCCGCCGCAGGAGCGGCCCGACGCCGGCGAGCGTCTCGTCGACGATCGCGCCCAGGTCGATCGGGACCAGGTCGAGCGGCGCCGGTTCTTCGGGGCGCACCGAGGCGAGGATCGAGTCGACCAGGCGATCGAGGCGCAGGACCTGCTCCTCGGCGAGGCGGTGCCACTCGCCCGCGTCCGGCACCGTCGCGGCCCCGTCGGCCACCGCGTCGGCGAGGAGGTCGAGGTACGCACGGACGACGGCGAGCGGTGTCCGGAGCTCGTGGGTGACGAGCGCGACCAGCTCGGCCTGCGCGCGTTCGAGTGCCTTCAGCGACGCGACCTGCGCCTCGGCCTCCCGTTGCAGGCGACCCTTCGCGACGATCCCGGCCAGCAGGTCCCCGATCGCCCGGAGCTGCGCGACGTCCCGCTCCGAGAAGCGCCGCTGGCGTTCGGTCTGCACGTTGAGCACGCCCACGACCTGGTCGTTCCAGGACAGCGGAACGGACAGCATCGAGGCCACGAACCGGCGCTGGTCGAGGCCGCGGACCCACAGGAACCGGTCGTCCGAGCGCACATCCTCGATGGCGCTCGGCTCTCGCGAGGCGGCGACGCGGCCCGTGATGCCCTCCCCGAACGGCACCCGCGCGCGGCCGATCTGGTGCCGGTCGAGGCCGTTCGTCGCGGCCAGCGTGAGCCCGAGTCCGTCGCGGTCGAGCAGGTAGAAGGAGGAGACGTCGGCGTTCAGCGCGTCGCGCGTGCCGTCCACGACGATCGAGAGCAGGTCCTCCCACGTCCGGGCCGTCGTCGCCAGGCGGAGGACCTCGTGCAGGAAGCGGAGCTCCTCGAGCTGCCGCCGGTCGCTCTCGACGTCACCCGCGGCGGGCCGGGCAACTGCCGCGGGCTGGGTCACGGCCGCGGGCTGGGTCACGGCCGCGGGCTGGGTCACGGCCGCGGGCTGCGCGACTGCCGAGGGGGCGCCTGCCTGCGCCGGCTGACCGTCGGGGCTCGGAACGCCCCTCGCTGGGGACGGCCCCTCGTCATCCGGCCCGGCGGGCCAGCCCCGAGCCGCGTCGCGGTCGATCGTCTCCACGGCGCCAGTTCACGACGCCGGAGGCTCGCTGTCAAACGAGGCCGCGGAGGCCAGGTCCGGTCGAGGGTTTCAGGTCCTGGGATCGACGGTCGGCAACGCGGCGGCGGTCAGGATCGCGTTCACCTCGACGACGTGCCAGACAGAGGTGGCCGACGACCGCCCGGAGCGGCCGCCGGTCGGGCCCGGCGGACAGGGCGAGCTGGTCGGTGGTCAGCGGAGCGATCGCCTCCCGCAGCCGCCGGTCGATGTCGCGCCATCCGCCGAACGCGGGCCGGATCGATCGTTCGGACATCGAACCTCCCTCACTGCCGTCCCGCACCCAGGAGGGCATCGCGGACCACGACCGCCTGGTTGTGCTCCTCGTCGGCCGCCCCGTATACGAGCGTCAGTCGTCCGTCGGCGGCCAGACGGGCCAGTCGGTCGAGGGCCGCGCGCCGCTCCGGTGCGCGGAGCTCCTCGCGGTACCGGGCCTGGAACTCGTCCCATCGCGCCGGGTCGTGCCCGAACCAGCGCCGCAGCTCGTTGCTCGGGGCGACGTCGCGTTCCCACGCCGCGAGCTCGAGTGCCTGGCGGGACCGGCCCCTCGGCCATACGCGATCCACGAGCACGCGCGAGCCGTCCGCCGGATCCGGCCGTTCGTATGCGCGCTTCAGCCGTACGTCCATTCCGCGAGTGTCTCACCGGAGCCCTTCGAGCGGCGTGAGGGGCCGGGCCCGGCCCGGCGGCAAAGGACGCCGGCGGGTCAATTCGGCGGCCCATTCGAGCGCACTCGAGAGGACACGTGGCCCTGTCAGAAGCCGGATACCAGCGGCACGCTGATACTCGACTCGTCCCGGAGGAGCGGGGGGCGCTGGGACGCGAACGCGAAGCCGGTGGGGCTTATGGAGCGGTTCATGGGGCTCATGCCGGCGGCAAAGCAGGCGTTGCCGTCGGGCGACTTCCGCGACTGGCCGGCGATCGAGGCGTGGGCCGACGGCATTGCCGCCGAGCTCACCGAGTGACGCGACGATGGTCTGGAGGCGGCCGACCACGCAGCCTTTGAATGCGCGAGGAGCGTTGCTCGCCGGCCTGTGCGTCGCCGCTGCCGGCTTCGCCGGGTACCTCACGCAGAACCCGCACCCGACGCTGATCGGCGCACTCGAGATGGCCGCGGCCTCGCTCGGCGGCGCGCTCGTCGTCGTGGGACTCGCGGTCCGGACGAATCGCCAGTTGAGGGGGGCGAGCCGTCGGGGTCGGCAGGACTCCGACCGCTGACGAAGTCCGGCCGGTGGCAGCGAGTGGGAGCCGGCAAGGCGACGAGGCGACTGCCGGGTTCAGCAGATGCGCGGGAGCTGTTCCCCGACGAGCATGTCGACGATCCGCTCCGAGCCGACGAGCGTCCGGATCGTGACCATCCCGGGGTGGTCGGCGACGACGCGCCCGATGACGACGGCCCCCGCCCCCTCCGGCAGGCCGCGCATGGCCGCCAGCGCCGCCTCGGCCTCCGCCTCCGGCACGATCGCGAGGCACTTGCCCTCGTTCGCGACGTGGAGCGGGTCGAGGCCGAGCATCTCGCACGCCGCGCGCACGGGATCCGGCACGGGGATCGCCCCCTCGTCGAGGACCATCCCGACACCCGACGCGGCCGCGATCTCGTTGACGGCCGATGCGAGGCCGCCTCGCGTGGGATCGCGCAGCACGTGCGCGTGCGGCGCGGCCTCGAGCACCGCCGCCGCGAGCCGGTGGAGCGGCCGGGTGTCGGAAGCGATCTCGACCTCGAACTCCAGGCCCTCGCGGACGCTCATGATCGCGACGCCGTGGAGGCCGATCGGACCCGACAGCAGGACGGCGTCGCCAGGGCGTGCAAGATCGGCGCCGAGCGCGACGCCCTCGGGGACGAGGCCGATGCCGGCGGTGTTGACGAACAGGCGGTCGGCTGCTCCCCGCCCGACGACCTTCGTGTCGCCGGTCACCACGCGAACCCCGGCGGCAGCCGCAGCGCGGCCGACCGACTCCGT
>JAJYGO010000438.1 GCA_021785115.1 Chloroflexota bacterium
TTCATCGGGGTGACCCTGCTGCTCGTCACCTGGCTGGCCCGCCGCCTTGGCATGGGATACGCGGAGAACATGGCCCTTGCCTTCGCGAGCACCGGCAAGAACAACGGCACCGCGATCGCCATCGCGAGCAGCGCCTTCTCGCCGCTCGTGGCGATCCCGGCGGCCACGATGCCGATCTTCCAGATCCTGATCATGGTCCTGTACCTGAAATCGGCCGGTCGCGTCCGGGCCTTCTTCGAGGGACGGCGCGCGGCGCAGGTGCCGGCGCCGGATCCCACTGCATGAGACCCGCAGGGCACGTGACCCGCGAGGGAGAAGACACCGTGACCGCTCCCGTCCACGCCCAGCCACAGGTCCTCTCGGTTGTCTGCCGGCAGGTCGACGCCCTGATGGCCACCGTCCGGGCGCGATCCTGGGCCCACACCTGGGCCATCACCGGCACGCAGCCGGTGGATGCGCCCAAGCCGACCGAGGCGCTGATCGGCGCCCTGGCGGCCTGCATGATTTCGGGCATCCAGCGCGAGAGCGCGGCAGCAGGGCTGCGCGTTGACGATGTCGAGGTCACGGCGCAGGCCACCCGGTTCGGGGGGCCGGGTGGCCCGCGCCTCGGCGATTTCCGGGTCGAAGTGGTCGTCACGAGCCCGGAGCCCGAGGCGGCGTTGCGTCCACTGCTGGACGCGCTCCAGTCCAACGGCACGGTGACCAACACCCTGCAGATCGGGCAGCCCATCGCCATTGACACGCGCGTGGTGCGCCCGGCCTGATGGGAGCCGTGCCGCGCCTGCCGTACATCCCAGCCTGCGGGTGGGGATGAGGAGGTCCTCCGATGTTCCAGAAGATCCTGTGGGCGACCGACTTCTCGGCGCATGCCAGGGATGCCGGCCGCACTGCGCTCGAGTGCGCCCACTGCTCGCATCGTCCGGTCGACGTGCTGACCGTGGTGGCGCCTGACGACCTGCCGCCGTTCCTGCTCGACGTCCCCGATCCATTCATTGCCGAGGAGGCAGTGCACGAGGCGGAACGACGGCTGGAGGCCGAGCACGAGGCCCGGGTCCGGCAGGAGCTCGAGTCCGAGACCCAGTTCCTGCGCGACGAAGGGGTCGAGACCACCCTTCACGTGCGGGTGGGATCCCCGGCCGACGAGATCCTCGCGGCTGCCCAGGAGCTTGGCAGCGACGTGATCGTGATGGGTTCGCACGGGAGGCGCTCGCTCGAGGAGCTGCTGATGGGCAGCACCGTCGAACATGTCACCAAGCGCGCCTCGTGTCCGGTGCTCGTGGTGCGCTGATGACCTCGCGCGCGGAGGCTGCCGCGGGTCCGGCGGCCGGCGGCGTGGCAACCGCAGCGCTCGCCGACGGCGCGAAACCGCGCTTCCGCGTGGTGCCCAGTGTCGCCCAGCTCTTCGCGACGTTCTTCGCCATCGGCCTGACCTCGTTCGGCATGGCCATCCTGCAGAACATCCGCTCGGTGCCGGTCCGGCGCGGCTGGATCGAGCGCGAGGAGATCGACGAGGGCCTCGGGCTGGTCCAGCTCTACCCGGGTGCCATCATGGTCGACCTGGTCGCCTACATCGGCTACCGGATCCACCGCGTGGGCGGCGCCGTGGTGGCGACCGCAGGCTTTGTCACCCCGGCGCTCGTGCTGATGCTCGGGCTCTCCTGGCTGTACGCGACGTACGGGGCTGCGCCCGGTGTGGCGGGACTGGTGGTCGGCCTCGACGCGATCGTGGTCGGCGTGGTGGCGAGCGTCGCGATCGACTTTGCCGTGCAGCACGCCCGCGGAACCGTGCCGGCCGTGCTCGCCGTCGCCGGGTTCACGGTGGCCGTGATCGGCGCCAGCCTGCTCTGGGCCGTGCTCGGCGGGCTGGCAATCGGAGCGGTCGCTATTCGGCCGGGACCGGCCGGCCGGGGCGCGGCGGCAGGCGCAGCGCCCGACGAGCCGCTGTCGTGGCGTCGCCTGGCGCTGGCCCTCGTGCCCGGCGCCATCGTGGTGGCGGCCGCGGCGGTCGCGACCGCGTCAAGCGGGCTGCTGTCCACGCTCTTCCTCGACATGACGCGGATCGGGACGGTCGCGTTCGGCAACGGGTCGACCATCCTGCCGGTGCTGCAGCAGGACGTGGTCGAGAGCCGGCACTGGCTGGGCCTGCCGGAGTTCGGGGTAGCGATCGGGTTCGGGCAGATCACGCCGGGTCCCTTCCTGATCAGCGCGGCGTTCGTGGGCTACCAGGTGGCCGGGCTGTGGGGCGGCGTGCTCGCCGCGATCGCGATCTTCGCCCCGAGCGTCGCGATGACCACGGTCGCTGCGGAGATCTACCCGTGGCTGCGCCGCTGGGCCTGGGTCAAGGGAGCGGTGGCCGGTGTCATGGCCGTCTTCGTCGGCCTGCTGGCGAGCGTGGCTCTCTCACTCGGCCGCCCCGTGCTGGGGCTGCCCGCCGCCTTGATCCTGCTCGCCGCGGGGTTCGTCGCGGTGCGCGTCGCGCGCTGGAACCTGCTCATCGTGTTCGGGGTTGGCCTCGCCGCCTGGGCGGCCTACCTTGCGCTCGGCGGCGCCTGGCATTGACCGACACGCCCGGACGGCCACCGCCGCCGGACGCGCGTCGCACGGAGACGACGTTTCTCCCTCAAACGGATCTCACCGGCCGTCGCGGGTCATGCGCGCTGGTCTGGCGGGGCCCAAATCTCGCAGGAGGCGAGCACCATGAATTACCCCGAGCGTTACGAGCACATCGTCGAGCTCATCGGCCAGCTGAGCAGGGAAGCGCCGGCCACGATCGCCGCGTTCAACCGTCTCCACGGCGCGACCACGGGATCCGGCGCACTGAGCGCCACGACCAAGGAGCTGATCGCGCTCGCCATCGGCATCAACGTGCGCTGCGACGGGTGCGTCGCGTATCACGTCCACGACGCGCTGGCGGCCGGCGCGAGCCGCGACGAGGTCATCGAGACGATCGGCGTGGCGATCATGATGGGCGGTGGCCCGTCCGTGGTCTATGGCGTCGAGGCGCTGGAGGCGCTCAACCAGTTCCAGCCACCGGCCTCCTGAAGGATCGGCATACCGCAGTTCGCGCCGATTTCGTACCGAGAGGAGACATCCGATGACCGAGTCGCCCGTCGCGCCCCCCGACAAGTCCGCAAGCCCTGGCACGGCATCCCGCGCGGCGAGATCCCCTGGTTCCCCGCACCCGATCCCGACGTCTGCATCGGGTGCGGCACCTGCGTGATCAGCTGTTCTCGCAGCGTCTACCGCTTCGACTTCGACCGCAAGAAGGCCGTGGCGGCCGACCCCATGCACTGCGTGGTGGGCTGCCGGACGTGCGCCAGCACCTGTCCGGCCAACGCCATCAGTTTCCCTCCGCCCCAGGTGGTGCTGGACCTCGAGCTGCGACCCGAGGTGCGTCACGCAATCGAGGACAAGCTGCTGGCCCGCCGGGAGCAGATCTCGATCGTCGCCGTGCTGCCGCACCCGGATCGCCTGATCCAGCTGGAGATCCGCGAGATCCGCGAGGTCGGCGCGGCGACCCGCCTGTTCCTGCTGAAGCCGCATCGGCCCGAGGACTGCATGTGCGAGTTCACGCCGGGCCAGTACGTTGAGATCTGGGTGCCCGGCACCGACTGGATGTCGCGGGCGTACTCGATCGGCAACGCGCCGAGCGCCGACGGCTCGGTGGAGCTGCAGCTCAAGAAGATCGAGGGCGGGCGCCTCTCCACGTGGGCGTTCGAGCACGCGAAGGTCGGCGACGTGGTCACGGCGCGCGGCCCGCTTGGTGCCTTCACCATGCGCTCCGCTTCGGATCGGCCGCTGGTGTTCGTGGCGCGCGGTACGGGCTTCGCGCCCATGAAGGCCCTCATCGAGCAGCAGCTGCGTCTCTTCCCGCAGCGTGAGATCCGCCTCTTCTGGGGCGCCACCTCGTCTGCCGACTTCTATGACCTCGACGTCATCGCCGAGTGGCTGCGCACGGACTGCAACCTCCGCGCCACGCTCGTGGCTCGCTCGTTCGCCGAGGATTTCGTCGCACCTGCCGGCGCCACCACGGTGCTCGGGCGCCTGTCCGACGCGGTGGGGAGCTCCGGCCTCGATCTGTCCGCCTACGATGCCTACGTCGCCGGCCCGCGGGTGACGGTGGCAGACAGCATCGTGTCCCTGCGGGCCCGGGGCGTGGTCAGCGAACGGATCTTCGCCGACTCGTACGGCGTAGAACGAGCAATCGGGTCTGAAACGGTGCACCGGCAGGCCCTCCAGAGGAGCTGACGTGCCCACTCAGGACCAGCTCGCGCACGGCCCCGCCGGACGTTCCGTGCCTGGTGGAGATCTGGCCGAGATTGCGAGCCTGGACGCGATCGCTGTGGGAGGACGCCTCGGAACCTCACCCGACGGCCTGACGGCCGCAGAGGCTGCGGCGCGACTTGAGCGCGGCGGGCCCAACGAGCTCGAACAGGTCCGAGGCCCGTCCCTCCTGCGCCGCATCGCCGCGCAGTTCCTGCATCTCTTCGCCCTGCTGCTCTGGGCGGGCGCGGGGCTGGCCTTTCTGGCCGGCACACCGACCCTGGGCGTCACCATCGTCGCCGTCATCGTGCTCAACGGCGCCTTCGGGTTCTTCCAGGAGTACCGCGCCGAGCGGGCCGTGGCCGCGCTGCGCCGCCTGCTTCCCCCGCAGACAACGGTGCTGCGGGACGGACAGGAGCAGCGGGTCGATGCCGCGCGCGTCGTGCCGGGCGACGTGATCGTGCTCTCCGAAGGCGATCGGATCCCCGCCGACGGACGGCTGATCGAGGCCGCGGACCTGCGGGTGGATGAGTCGAGCCTGACTGGCGAGGCACATCCCGTTCACAAGGTGGCCGACGCCGAGCCGGTCCCGCCCGCTTCGGCCCTGCACGCGCAGAACCTCGTCTTCGCGGGCAGCACGATCCTGGCCGGCAGCGCGCGGGCCATCGTGGTGGCGACGGGCATGGCGACCGAGTTCGGTCGCATCGCGCGCCTGGCCCAGTCGGTGCCGCAGGAGCCGAGCCCCCTTCAGGTCGAAGTGGACCGGGTGGCGCGGCGAGTGGCTCTCCTCTCGGTGGCCATGGGCGGCGCGTTCTTCGCGCTGGGGTACGCGGTGGCGGGGTTGACGCTCGCGAACGGCGCGATCTTCGCCATCGGGATCGTGCTGGGCAATGTGCCGGAGGGCCTGCTGCCCACCATGACCCTCGCCCTCGCCATGGCGGTGCAGCGCATGGCCCGCCGGCGGGCGATCGTGAAGCGCCTGTCCTCGGTCGAGACCCTCGGATCCTGCTCCGTGATCTGTACCGACAAGACCGGCACTGTCACACGCAACGAGATGGCCGTGCGCGAGGTGTGGGCGGGTGGCCGCTCGGCGGCGCTCGCCGGGGAAGGGTACGCGCCGGCAGGCGACGTCGCCGTGGACGGGCGGCCCGCTTCGCCGGCGGAGCGCTCCGACCTCGTGCCCGCGCTGCGGATCGCCCACCTGTGCAACACCGCGCAGCTGCTCGCCCCCGAGGTCAGTGGAGACGAATGGCGAGGCATCGGGGATCCCACCGAGGTGGCCCTGCTGGTCGCCGCTGCGCGCGCCGGCTTGGATCGTGCAACCGATCTCGAGGTGTATCCCATCGTGCGGACCCTCGCGTTCGAGCCCAAACGGAAGCGGATGTCCACGGTCCACCGTGCGTCATCGCCCGCGGGGCCGGTCCTGATGGCCTGCGTGAAGGGAGCGCCGGACGAACTCCTCGGGCGCTCCGTGCGCATCCTCGAGGGCGGGGCCGAAGTGCCGTTGAGCGACGCGCGGCGAGAGCGGGCTCGGCGCGAGAACGACCGGATGGCACGTGCGGGACTGCGCGTGCTTGCCATGGGGTACCGGTATCTGCCTGCCGAGGACGAGTCCAGGGTGGCCCTGCTGCTCCCCGGCGAGGTCGAGGAGGACCTCGTCTTCGCGGGGCTGGTGGGCATGCAGGATCCGCCTCGAGAGGAAGTCCCGGCAGCGGTGGCCACCTGCCACGCCGCCGGAATCCGGATCGTCATGATCACCGGCGACTACGGAATCACCGGCGAGGCGATCGCGCGACAGGTGGGCATCCTTGCAGATGGCCCGGCACGGGTGGTCGACGGAGACGAGCTCGAGCGGATGTCAACCGATGACCTGCGCGGGGTGGTGACGGAGCCAGGAGTCCTCTTCCGAGGGCCGCGCCCGAACACAAGCTTCGCGTGGTAGAGGCGCTGCAGCATCACGGTGAGATCGTGGCGGTCACGGGCGACGGCGTGAACGATGCTCCGGCCCTTCGACGGGCCGACATCGGGGTGGCCATGGGGCGTTCGGGGACCGACGTGGCGCGCGAGGCCGCCGATATGGTGCTCACCGATGACAACTTCGCCACCATCGTGGCCGCCGTGGAGGAGGGCCGCGCCGTCTTCGACAACATGCGCAAGTTCATCGTCTACATCTTCGCCCACCTCTCGCCGGAGGCCATCCCGTACGTCGTCTTCGCGCTGCTCGGGACACCCGTGCCCCTGACCGTGATGCAGATCCTGGCGATCGATCTCGGCACCGAGACGGTGCCCGCACTCGCTCTGGGGATCGAGCGACCCGAGTCGGACGTGATGCGGCGGCCGCCGCGCTCCCGCCGCGAGCGACTCCTGGACACCCGTTCGCTCCTGCGGGGCTACGTGTTCCTGGGCGGCATGACCACCGCGGTCGTGCTCAGCGGCTTCTTGCTGGTGCTGGCATCCAACGGCTGGCACTGGGGTGAACGGGCGGCCCCGACCGCTCACGCGGGCGCCGAAGCGACCACCATCGTCTTCCTCGGGATCGTCCTGATGCAGGTCGCCAATGCGTTCGCCTGCCGAACCGTGCGTGTCTCGGCCCTGCGTGCCGGCCTCCTCTCGAACCGGCTTCTCCTGGTCGGGATCGCCGTCGAGCTGATCCTCGCGATGGCCGTGATCTACCTCCCGGTGCTCGAGGCGGTCTTCGGCACGGCGGCCGTCGATGCGCGCTGGTGGGTGTTCCTGCTGGCCTTCGTGCCCCTGGTCTTCCTGGCTGAGGAAGGGCGCAAGGCCGTGTTCCGTCGCGCGGGCTGGGCAAACTGATGAAGGAGGAGTCCGCCATGTACGCTCGGATCCTCGTTCCGGTCGATGGCAGCGGGCCGTCGACGCGGGCATTCCGGGAGGCCCTCCGGCTGGCCGCCGACCAGCATGCGGTCCTTCGGATCGTGCACGTCATAGACCTCGGCGTGGCGCTGGCCCCGTGGGCGGAGCCGGCGTTCATCGACTATACGACCCTCGACTCGGCGCTCCACGAGACCGGACGCCGGATCCTGGACGGCGCGATGGCCGAGGCTCGCACAGCGGGGCTCGAGCCGGAGTCCGCGACGCTCGAAACCGAGGTGGACGACCCGGCCGCCGAGATCCTCGCGGAGGCGGAGCGGTGGGGCGCCGACCTCATCGTGATGGGCACCCACGGGCGGCACGGACTCGTGCACCTCATCCTGGGCAGCGTGGCCGAGGGGGTGGTGCAGCGCTCAAAGATGCCCGTCCTCCTGTTGCGGGCTTCGGACGACGCCCCGCCGGCGTCCTGATCACCCGCGAGGGCCGGACGCCCTCCGGCTTGCCCGCCCTGGCTGGTCCTATTTCAGGCGGCGTGGAGGCCGAGACGGCCGAACAACCGTGCCTTGAACCAGTCGATCAGCAGCGCCCAGAGCGCCACGGCCGCGAAGACCGCTGCCACCAGCACGGGGCTGAGGGATGTCATCAACCAGCCCGCGCTGGCCAGCCCGGCCACGGCGGCGACGGCCCCCGCCGAGGCCACCATGAGCCACGGACCCGGCCGTGAGCTCCAGAGGCGGCGCGGCTCGCGCACGAGGTAGACGGTCGCCTGGCTGCCGAACGCCAGCGTCACGAAGGCAAGCGTCTGCAAGCGGTCTGCGCCAAGGTGGAGTGCGGCCGTCCCCATCCAGAAGACGGCGAGCGTCAGCGCCAGCGAGGGGAGCGCGACACCCAGCGCTCCCAGCAGCAGCGGCTGCACGTGCCAGCGGTTCGGGCGCCGGGACGAGGGTGCCCGGTCGGTGGTGATGGCCATGGTGGCGAAATCGTTGGCGAAGAGCAGCAGCACCATGAGCAGCGGGCTCAGCGCGATCCGGCCGGTGATCAGGAACACCAGGCTCAGGAAGACCGGCACCTCCAGTTTCTTGATGCTCGAGTTCAACGCGTAGGTGAGCATGCGCTGGTAGATCCGCCGGCTTAGCTCGATGGCGGCCACTACGTCCCCCAGGCCCGGCTGCGTGAGCACGATGCTGGCCGCGGCGCGGGCCACGTCGGTCGCGTTCGCCACCGCGATCCCCACTTCCGCCTGCCGCAGGGCGGGCGCGTCATTGACCCCGTCGCCGGTCATGCCCACCACGTGGCCTTGCTCCTGAAGCCTGCGTACGAGGTTGAACTTGTCCTCCGGCAGCACGTCGGCGAGCACCGCGCAGTCCGCCGCGAGGGCCCGGTCCCGGATCTCGGCGGCGTCACAGGCCGCACCGGCGAGTCCCACCTGCGCCGCGACGGCGCGAGCGGTGGCCAGGGTATCCCCCGTGATCATGATCACCCGGAGCCCGAGTCGTTGCAGGTCCGCCACGAGTCCCCGGGACTCGGGTCGCGGCGGATCCTGCAGGCCCACGAGTCCGGCCAGGTGCAGCGCGTGCTCCTCGCCGCTGGCCACTGCCAGGACCCGCAATCCCCGTGCGGCGAGCGCCTCCAGGTCCCGCTGGAGGGCTGCCGGCGGGTCGGCGCACAGGGCGGCCACCACCGGCGGCGCCCCCTTTACCACGCGAACGGTGGCTCCCGCCATCTCGACTCGGGCCTCGGAGATCTTGGTCTCGGGGGCGAACGGCGTGAAGCTCAGCCGGTGCGGGCCGGAGGGGTCGGTGACCCCACCGACTCTCGCGGCGTCGCCCGCCGTGTCGGCGACACCAGATCCACCAGTCTCGCCGCTCGCGACAGCGTCGGCCGCGCGACCGGCGAGGATCGCGAGGTCGATGGGGTCCTGGGTGGCGGCGTCCGAGGCCATGGCGGCGAGGGCGAGCAGTGTCGGCACGATCTGGGGCGGGTAGGCCACCGTGTCCGACAGGGCGAGCTGGTTGAGCGTGATGGTGCCGGTCTTGTCGGTGCAGGCCACGTCCATGCCCGCCGCCTCCTCGATGGCGGACAGCCGCGTGGTGAGGACCCCTCGCTGGGCCAGCTCGTGAGCGCCGAGTGCGCCGGCCAACGCGAACGTGGCCGGCAACGCCACCGGGACCGAGGCGAGGAGCAGGACCACCCCGAACGACAGCATGTCGACCGGTGCGCCGTGATTGAGCAGGCCGATCCCCACCACGGCCGCTGCGAGCACCAGGTCGAGCGCGACGAGCGCGCGCACGATCCGCGTGACCACCGCCTCGAGGTGGCTGGCGGTACGGGCCGTGCGCACCAGTTCCGCGGTGTGCCCGAAGAACGTGTCGCCCGCCGTGGCGGTGACCGTGCCGGTGGCCTCGCCCCGGGTCACCGTGCTGCCCGCATAGACCGCGTGACCACTGCCGGCCTCGACGGGCAGAGACTCGCCGGTGAGCGCCGACTGGTCCACTTCGAGCAGGCCTTCCTCGAGTGCCACGTCGGCGGGGACCACGTCACCCACCCGCAGGTGGACCACGTCACCGGGGACCAGGTCCTGCGCCGGGAGCCGCTGCCAGGCACCGTCCCGCAGGGCGCGTGCCATGACGTTGAGTCGCTTCCGGAGCAGCGACAGCGCCTCCTGCGCGCGGTTCTCCTGCACCCAGCTGACGAGGGCGTTGAACAACAGGAGGACCGCGACGACGACTGCCTCGAGCGTCTTGCCCAGGACCAGCTCCAGCGCGATGGTGACCTCGAGCATCCAGGGGACCGGGGCCCAGAGCTTCCCGAGCAGCAGGCGCACCGGCGATACGTGCTGTTCCGGCGTGCTGTTGGGGCCATGCTGGCGGAGACGGCGGGCGGCTTCCTCGCTGGAGAGGCCGCGTCGCTGCGCGCCGCCGGCGAGGGCCCCCGCGAAGATGGATTCGACTTGCATGCGCCGATGATGCATCTGGCCGATACCCTCCGTGGCTGCGCGGTAGCGCATCGGAGCGCGGCATGGGCACGTGACCCGCCAGTGCCGGTGGAGACCGACAGGAGACGTCCCGCGTCCGGCGTGCCATCCGGCCCCCAAGAATGGGCCGCGGGACCCGCGCGCGCCTCAGCTGAACTTGTCACAGTTGCCCATGAGATGTTTCTCCCGGCAGGCACGCGGTCGATCTGACCGACGCCGCCGCCGTGACAGGGAGCTCACGCCGACTCACCGGCGGGGAGGCAACGGCCTCGCGCCCTACGCCTCCCCGCCTCCGTATGCATGACCATCGAGGCTTCACAGGACTACATGAAGGGCCTCAGCCAGGGTCCAACGAGCAGGGACGAGCCGTCCCTCGAGCCGCTCCAGTGGACGTGACGACTGCATCCCAGGCTCTCGCCGGCAGCTCGCTCCACGCTCGGACGGTGGCTGGGAGCGATCCGTCGCCGCGGCTGCTGGGCGCCCTGTTCCTGGCGTTGTCCGTGCTCGGCTTGGAAGTCGGAGGAGGCCTCCTGACGGGGAGCCTTGCCCTGCTCAGCGACGCGACCCATGTCGCGGTCGACGTCGCGGCGCTGCTGGTGGGCTTCCTGGCGGCCCGCCTCGCGACCCGTGAGCCGGACGACGCGCACACCTACGGGTTCCACCGCATGGAATCGATCGGCGCCCTGGTCAACGGGGCGTTGCTGGTCGCCGCGAGCGCCGCGGTCCTTGCCGAGAGCGTGGGCCGCCTCCTCGCGCCGACGCCGGTGGAGGCCTCGGGGGTCTTGGGCGTGGCGGTGCTGGCGCTGGTCACCAACACGACGTCCGCGCTCTTGGTGCACGGGATCGAACGGCGCACCAGCGCCACCCGGGTCCTTGTGCTTCACCTTGCCGGCGACGCCGCGGGCTCGTCAGCCGTGATCGCCGCCTCCCTGGTGATCCTGGCCGGCGGCCCTCCGGTCCTCGACGCGGTCGCCAGCCTGGCGATCGGGCTGCTGCTCGGTGTGGCCGGCCTGCGACTGCTCGCCGACGTGGTCCACATCCTCGCCGAAGGCGTCCCGGCCCGGCCGTCGCTCGCGTCGGCCGGCGCGGCGCTGCGCTCGGTGCCAGGAACTGCGGCGGTCCACGACCTACACGTGTGGGCGTTGGCCGAGGATCTTCCGCTGGTGACGGCGCACCTGGAGTTGCAGCCAGCGGCCAACGAGTGCGACGTGCTGCCCGCAGCGACGGATGCATTGCGCCGCGTCGGCGTCTCACATGCAACGCTCCAGCTGGAACGCGAGCCCTGTGGACAGGGACGAGCCGATCCCGGTCCGGACCGGGACGGCGGCGGGACGGACGCCGCGTTCATCCGGAGCAGGCGATGGGTGCGGACGAGCCGCCCCGGCAGGACATGAACCACCGGAAGCAACCGGCGGTCAGGCAAGGAGGAACCACCACCATGGCGGCACCAGAGAAGCTTGTCATCATGATCACCCACGGCGCCGACGAGGCGGAGCGGGTCACCATGCCGATGGTGATGGCCGTTGGGGCGTTGGCGTCCGAGGTGGACGTCGTGGTCGGGCTCCAGGAGGCCGGCGTCGAGCTCGCCGTCAAGGGCGCGGCCGACACGGTCGCGGCCACCGGTTATCCCACGCTCGCGAAGCTGATGGCCGACTATCGAGACCTCGGAGGGCAGCTGCTCGCGTGCCCCCTGGGCATCGCCATGCGGGGCATCGACCGCGACACGCTGGTGGAGAACGCCGAGGTGGTCGCCGCCGGACGCTTCATCGTCGAGATGGACACGGCCACGCACGTCCTCGTCTACTGACCACCAGCGCACTGACCCACCTGACCGCGACTGCAACGGAGCGTTGCCATGGATGACACCGAGATCCTCACCCAGGCGCTGGCCTTCCACGGGCACCGCTGCTGGGCCAGCACGGCCGGCGTGCGGATCGGCCTCGCCGCGATGCGCGAGCTCGGCGTCGCGCGCGCGGGGGCCAAGGAGCTGCACGCGATCGTCGAGACGGGCGACTACCACGGCGGGATGTGCTTCGGCGACGGCATCCAGTTCACGACGGGGTGCACCTTCGGCAAGGGCAACCTCGGGAAGTCCGGCGAGGGCAAGTTCGCGGTCACGCTCTTCGACAAGGCGTCGGGTCGCGCCGTGCGTGTCGCGTACAAGCCGACGCTCCAGCCCAGGATCGGAGCGACGCCCTTCATGCGCAAGCGCGCCGCGGGCGTGCCGGCCTCGCAGATCCCCGACGCCGAGCAGATGGAGGTGGTGCACCTCGTAT
>JAJYGO010000086.1 GCA_021785115.1 Chloroflexota bacterium
ACAGGAAGAGCGCCGGGAGCGCGATGTTGCCCGTCACGGCGGCCCAGCCGATCACCGGCGGCAGCGCACCGGCCGCCCCGCCGATCACGATGTTCTGCGGGGTGCTCCGCTTGAGCAGCAGCGTGTAGATGACCACGTAGAACGCGATCGCCAGCAGGGCAAGGAACGCCGCCAGCAGGTTGGCGAAGACGGTGAGCCAGGCGAAGGAGAGCACGCCCAGCGCCAGCCCGAAGATCAGCGCGTTCTCGGGATCCACGGCATGCGCCGGGAGAGGGCGCCGCCGGGTCCGCGACATCAGCTCGTCGATGTCGCGATCGATGTAGCAGTTGATGGCGTTGGCGGAGCCCGCCGCCAGCGCGCCGCCGATCAGCGTGGCCACCACCAGCGCGATCCACGAGCCGACGCGGATCCCCGGCACGTCACGCGTCGCGAGGACCATCGCGGGGACCGTGGTGACCAGGAGCAGCTCGATGATCCGCGGCTTGGTGAGCGCCACGTACGCGCCGATCCGGGCACGCCACCCGACCGGGCCGGCGGCCTCGCCGATGGCCGGGGTGAAGGGCGCGCGGTCGAGCAGGTCCGCGACCGGGTCGTGGGCCCCGGGCATCGGGACCGCGCCGCCCGCCGGGTCGTGGGCCGCAAACGCCGAGAGTCCCGCCGGGCCGAGATCCGTGCGCTCGCCTCGCCCGGTGCCGCCCGAGCCCTGCGCGGCGGTGCCGCCGGACGCCGTGGCCGGGCTCCCGTCGAGGCGGGTCAGGTAGTAGCTGTGGACGGTCGCCCCCAGGGTGAGGGCCCAGATCGCCGCCGCGAGCGCGACGTGGAGCGCCACGGCCCAGTCGGCGAGCGAGGTGAAGATCTGTGCCGCGCCGACGAAGATCTGGATGACGAAGAGCGCGAGGGCCGAGTGCACCATGGCCACCACCGGGCCGCGGCGGTGGCGGGGCTGGCGCATCGCCGCCCAGGCCGTCACGACCAGGATCAGGCCCGCCACCACGGTCACGATGCGGTGCAGGAACTGGGCCATCTCCTCTGCCGAGTGCTGCTGGAAGGACGGGATCAGCGATCCGTTGAAGAGCGGCCAGTCAGGGAAGACCAGGGCCGCCTCGGTGGCGGTCACGTGCGATCCGAAGAGGAGGAGCGCGTAGATGGACGCGGCCGTCAGGGCCGCCAGGAGCGTGAACCGCTGGCTGCCGCCCCGTGCCGGCAGGGCATCCGGGTAGCGCGAGCGGATCGCGATGTAGACCAGGATCCCCAGCAGGATCATGGCCGTGGCCAGGTGGGCCGTGACCGTGTCACCCGCGTTGTTCTCGGCCACGGTGATCGCACCGAGCGCCGCCTGGATCAGCACCACCACCACGGCGATCAGCGACGGCCAGAGGATCGACCGGCGCGTGCGGTAGCCGCGCCAGGCCATGACGGCCACGCCGACGGCGAGGAAGCCGATGATCATCGCGATGAAGCGGTGGAACCACTCGAGCCACGGGTGGTAGTCGGTGGTGGACGGGATGATCTGCCCGTGGCAGAGCGGCCAGTCCGGGCAGCCCATGCCGGAGTCGGTGCCGCGCACGATGGCGCCGATGACGACCAGGACGTAGGTGGCGATCGCGGTGGTGAGTGCGAGCCTCTGGAAGCGCGTCATGGGGCGGCGTTCGTGACCTCGAAACGATCGATCGACGGGCGACGAGGCCCTGTGGGGACAGCGCGGGATGGAATGCGGACGCGGGGGACGCTCGCCGGGATTGTAGCGAACTGCACGTCAAGTGCCGTTCGGCATCCATCTCGAGGCCGAGGGACCCACGATCGGGGGCTTGGCGCTGAACGGGAAGGACCGGGGCCGGTGACCGGGAAGGGCCGGTGCTGCTGAACGGGAAGGGCCGGGGCCGCTGAACGGGGAGGAACGGGGCCGGCCACGGCGCCGGGGCGCCCGGGCCGGCGCGCGCACCCGGGCCGTGCGCGGCCCCGACGATCAGGTGGCCGGGCCGAGCGTCGTGGGGGGCGTGCCCGACGGGGTTTCCTGGGCGGGAGCCTGGGGCATGCCCGGGCCGGATCGCGCCGCCTCCCCCTCGGCGATCGGCCCCGCGGCGGCAGTGCGTTTCGTGCCGCTGGAGCCGGGGATCTCGAGATCGTGGCCCGCGGCGCAGCCGGGGCAGCTCGTCGGTCCGGGATCGTAGGTGGGCAGCTCCAGCGTCCAGAGCGCCTGCGCCGGGTAGGCGTGGCCGCTCACCGGCGACGTGACGCTCTGCAGGCCGCCGGAGCGGTCCACCAGCACCGCCGCCAGGACCAGCTCGGCACCGGCCGCCTCGATCGGCGGCAGCATCGCCAGCAGCGAGCCGCCGGTGGTCAGGATGTCGTCCACCAGCAGGACCCGCTCGCCCTCGGCGAGCTGGAACCCGCGGCGGAACTCGCGTCGCGTCGTGCCGTCCGGGTCGTGGACCTCCTCAGCGAAGATGCCGCGCACGCCCAGCTGCCGGGCGACCTCGAAGGCGAGGATCACGCCGCCCGTGGTGGGCCCGACCACCACGTCCACGGCGCGTCCCTCCGGCCCGGACACGAGCGCGGCGAGGTGGCTGCACAGCTCGGAGACCGCGTCGGGGAACTGCAGGACCTGGAACTTCTCCAGGTAGCGCTGCGCGTGGCGACCGCTCTTCAGCTGGAAATGGCCGTCCCGCAGGGCGCCGGAGGCCACGAAGAGCTCCTCCACGCGCCGGGCCACGGCCGCCTGGTCCGGAGCCCTCCCGGCGCCGACCGTCTCGTCGCCCGTGCCTGTCGAACCACTCGCGCTCATCGCACCACCCACCGCACGCACTGCATCGCCGCGTCGTCTGCCTTCACCGCGTCCGCCGTCTCCATCGGTCCGGCCATCTCCACCGTTTCGGCCATCGTCGCCCCGTCGTTCCGCTGCCGCGCGTTCACGGCCGGTACTCCACGCCCTTGGCCGAGGGCCGCCCGGGCCGTGCCGGGAGCGCCGTGCCGACCAGCGGCAGGTGGCTCGACAGTCCGCGCGCCGCACAGTACGCGCGCAGCTCGTCCACCAGGCGCAGCGGGACCTCGGGGTCGGCGAAGATCGCCGTGCCCACCTGGACCGCGATCGCGCCCGCGGCGAGGTAGTCCAGGGCGTCGTCGAGCGTGCTGATGCCCCCGATCGCCACCACGGGGATGCTCACCACCTGCGCCACCTCGTACACGATGCGCAGCCCGACCGGGCGGATGGCCGGCCCGGACAACCCGCCGTACACGTTGCCGAGCAGGGGACGGCCGGTGCCCCGGTCGATGGCGATCCCCGACAGGGTGTTGATGGCCGTGATGGCGTCCGCGCCGGCGTCCTCGATCGCCCGGGCGATGGGCCGGATGTCCGTGACGTTCGGGGAGAGCTTGACCAGCAGGGGCAGGTCCGTGGCCCGGCGCACGGCCGCGGTGACGGCCGCCGCGGCGTCGCGGTCGACGGCGAACTGGAGCCCCCCCTTGCCGACGTTGGGGCAGCTGATGTTGAGCTCGATCCCGGCCACGCCGGGAACGCCGTCCAGGCGCTGCGCCACGCCCACGTAGTCGTCGATCGACTCGCCCGCCACGTTCACCAGGACGGGGACCTGCCAGCCCGCCCAGAGCGGCGCGTAGCGCTCGATGACGGCGTCCACGCCGGGGTTCTGCAGGCCGATCGAGTTCAGCATCCCGCCCGGGGTCTCCGTCACGCGTGGTGGCGGGTTGCCGGCGCGCGGCTTCAGCGTGGTGCCCTTGCAGCAGATCGCGCCCAGCCGCTGGACGTCCACGACCTCGCCGTACTCGATCCCGTAGCCGAACGTGCCCGAGGCGACCAGCACGGGGTTCTGCAGCACCAGGCCGCCCGGGCGCTTCGGTGCCAGGTCGACCGACAGGTCCACCGCCGCCCCGGCGATGCCCGGCACCGGTCCGGCGACCGGCATGCCGTTCGATCCTGTCACGGGCGACGGGGCTCCGCCGGGCACGCGCGCGTAGCCGCTCGGCCCGCTGCCTGCCGCGCGACCCGGCGCGGGGGTCCCGGCGGTCGTCTCCGGCGCGCCCGGGGTGCCCGGAACGCCGCCTGCCCGGTTCCGGGGCGCCCGCAGGCCGAGGCGGGGTTCCCCTGCATAGGGGGAACGCGCACGCGGTCCGCTGGTGACGATCGAACGCCGGCGCTTCACGCGGGTTCCTCCCAGGCGATCTCCTCCGCGGCGAAGACGGGCCCCTCCCGGCAGACGCGCAGCGGTCCCTCCACGCCCCACACCACGCAGCCGAGGCAGGCGCCCACCGCGCATCCCATGTGCTGCTCCATCGAGACCTGCAGCCACGACCGCCGGCGGGCCTGCGGCGATCCGGGCGGAACCGGTCGCCCGGTACCCCGCTTGCGCCCGAGCCGCGCCACGCCGAGCCGTGCCTGCCGCCCGGCGGCCAGCGACGCCAGCGCCGACAGCATGGGATATGGCCCGCAGGCGAACGCCTGGTCCGCCCAGGCCTCGTACGCGGGCAGCAGGTCCGTCACCCGGCCCGGCTGGCCCAGCGACCCGTCCTCGGTGGCCACCACGTACTCCACCTCGTCGGGGAGCAGCGTCGAGGGGTAGACGTCACCGGCGGTGGCCGCCCCGAAGAGGAGGGTGACCTGCCGCCCCGCCTCCAGGGACTCGTCCACCAGGAAGCGGACTCCCGCCACGCCCAGGCCGCCCGCGATGAGGAGCACATGGTGGGTCCGTGGATCGACCTCGAATGGCCGACCCAGCGGTCCCAGCATGGGCACGGTGTCGCCCGGGCGCGCGCGGGCGAGGAGCTCTGTCCCCTTGCCGGCGATCCGGAAGTGCAGGGTGATCTCGCCGGCCACCCGGTCGACGGTGTTGATGCTGATGGGACGCCGGAGGACCAGCCCCGAGTAGTCCGGCGTGCGGACGTGCACGAACTGGCCGGCCCGCGCGCCGGCGGCGAGCCAGGGCGCCCGGTAGCGCTGGAGCCACTGGCGAGGCAGGATCTCCCGCGTCTCGACGAGCTCGGCGTCGAGGAGGCGCATCGGTCCCGGTGTCCCGACCCTCAGGCGTCGGGCGACCGGTCGTCCCCGTCGCCCTCGTCGTCGTTCTCGCCGATCACGGTCGGGAAGGCGTCGGCAAGGGCGTCCGCCACGTCCCCGAAGACGTCGGTCGGGTCGTAGAACTCCACCAGCTCCGCGGCGGAGTCGAGGCGCCGCCAGCGGTCCTCCTCGTCCTCCGGCACGACCTCGGCGATCAGGCGTCCCTCGCCGGTCAGGGTCAGGCGCTCGTCGTCGTCGTCGATGATCATCAGGTCGCCCAGGCGGGCGGCGAGCGGTCGCGCGCTGCCCTCGAACTGCTCGACCAGCCGCGCCTCCGCCTCCTGGCTGCGCTCCTGGAAGGTGAGGGCAAGGTCGTACAGGCGCGACGCCGCCTCCTCCGCGTCCGCCGGCGGTTCCTCCTCCGCGTGCTTCGCGGCCCAGGCATCGGCCGCGGCGGCGTAGGTGCCCTCGTCCGCGGCGACCGCGTAGCCCTCCTCGGCCACGGTCTCGTCGGGCGCGATCCCGGCCGCCTCCATCAGCTCGTCGGCCGCGGTGGGCTCCTCGCCCAGCCCGGCCGCGGCGCGCGCGGCCTCGGCGAATGCCGCGAACACCTCGGCGGGGTTGTACAGCTCGACGAGCTCGGCGGCGGACTCGATGACCTCCGTCTCGGAGACCCACTCGCCGCTGTCGTCCTGGTAGCGGGTGCGCGAGCGGAACGTCCCGTCCGGGGCGACCGCGAGGTAGTCCGGCTCCTCGTCGATCAGGACGAGGCCGCCCGCGTCCTCGATCCGCTCCGCGTTGGCGTCGAGGAACCGGCGGAGCTGTTCGGCGGACTTGACGAGGAAATCGCGTCGCTCGAGGGCGGCATCGGCGGCGATCTCGCCGAGCGACTGGTTGCGGCTCAGGTCCATCGTGCGCTCCTTACGGGTGGTACTCGAGGTCGGGGCCCATGCGCTCGCGAAGGAGCATGGAATGGTGGCGCTGGAAGATCCACTCCCCGGCGCGATGGCCGATCTTCCGGGTCGCCTCGTCCGCCTCGAGCCTGTCGAGCGCGGCGTAGTCGGGGAGCTGGAACATGATCAGGTTGTCGAAGTCCCAGCCGTGGGCGATGTTGTACCAGCCCAGGAACTTGATGTTGAACTTCTCCTCGTACTCGCGGACCTGGCGCGGGAACATGGTCCGCATGAAGAACTTGAAGAAGGCGTCGCGGCCGCGACGGACCGAGAAGAACGTTGCGAGGACGGGCACGCGATCTCTCCGGGGTCAACCCACGATCAGTGGACGCTCGGTGACGCGCTCATTGTCGCACGCCGGGGGCGGCTGACTCCGCCCCATCGCGCGGGCATCGCGCGATCCGCGTCCCAATCGCCACCCGGCCGGCCGCGCTCCGCCACCGAGTCGCCACCCTCTCGCGACTGACTCGCGCCGTGGCCTCGGCTAGGGTCCGCGCAATCCCGATCCGCGGAGAGCGTCCATGCGTGAGCCATCGCTGTACGACCCCACCTTCGAGCACGACGCGTGCGGCTTCGGCTTCGTATGCGACATCCGGGGCCGGGCCTCGCACGGCATCGTCCGCGACGCCCTGACCGTGCTGGTGAACCTGGAGCACCGCGGCGCCTCCGGGTCCGAGAAGAACAGCGGCGACGGCGCCGGGCTCACCGCGCAGCTGCCCCATCGGTTCCTGCGCCGGGTGGCCGGCGAGGCCGGGATACAGCTCCCGGCCCCCGGCGACTACGGCGTGGGGATGGTCTTCCTGCCGCGCGACGCCGCCGGCCTGGAGGCGTGCCGGACGATCGTGGAGCGGGCGGCGGCGGACGAGGGCCTGCCGATCCTGGGCTGGCGCGACGTCCCCACGTCGGCCGTCCTGCTGGGGGCGACCGCCCGGGCAAGCCAGCCGGTCGTCTGCCAGGTCTTCCTCGCCCGTCCCGCGTCGCTCCCCGCAGGGCTGGCCTTCGAGCGAAAGCTCTACGTGGTGCGGCGGCTGGCCGAGAAGGCGGTGGCGCGGTCCGCACTCCCGGGCCGCGGGGACTTCTACGTGCCCTCGCTCAGCTCCCGGACGGTCGTCTACAAGGGGATGCTCAACGCGTCGCAGCTCCTCCACTTCTACCCGGACCTGGACGACCCGGCGTTCGAGAGCGCCATCGCGATGGTCCACTCGCGGTTCTCCACCAACACCTTCCCGTCCTGGAGCCGCGCGCACCCCTACCGCTACATCTCCCACAACGGCGAGATCAACACGCTGCGGGGCAACGTGAACTGGTTCCGCGCGCGCGAGTCGATGTTCCGGTCCTCGCTGTTCGGCGACGACCTGCGCAAGGTCCTGCCCGCGATCGACGGGGAGGGCTCCGACTCCGCCATGCTCGACAACGTCCTGGAGCTGCTCCACCTGTCGGGCCGCTCCCTGGCCCACGCCCTGATGATGCTGGTCCCGGAGCCGTGGAGCCGGCACGCGTCCATGTCGGCGGAGAAGCGCGCCTTCTACGAGTACCACGCCTGCCTCTCGGAGCCCTGGGACGGCCCGGCATCCATCGCCTTCACCGACGGGGTCCGGGTGGGCGCCACCCTCGACCGGAACGGGCTCCGGCCCGCCCGCTACTACGTGACCGCCGACGAGCGCGTGGTCATGGCCTCCGAGGCCGGCGTGCTGGAGATCCCCGCCGACCGGGTCGTGGCCAAGGGCCGCCTGCAGCCGGGGCGGATGTTCCTGGTGGACACGGCGGAGGGGCGCATCGTCTCGGACGAGGAGCTCAAGCACGGCGCGGCGGCCGAGCGTCCGTACGGCGCCTGGTGCAGCGAGTGGCTGGTGCGGCTCCCGGACCTGCCACCGCCGCTGTCGGTGATCGAGCCGGACCACGAGACCGTCCTGCGCCGCCAGGAGGCCTTCGGGTACACGGCCGAGGACGTGCGGCTGCTGATCAACCCGATGGCCGAGTCGGGCGCGGAGCCGGTGGGCTCGATGGGGAACGACACGCCCCTCGCCGTCCTCTCCGAGCGGCCGCAGCTCCTCTACTCGTACTTCAAGCAGCTCTTCGCGCAGGTGACCAACCCGCCGGTGGACGCGATCCGCGAGGAGATCGTGATGGCGGTCGAGACGTCGATCGGGCCGGAGGACAACCTGCTGGAGCCGGGACCGGCCGCGGCCCACCAGCTGGCGCTCCCCACGCCGGTGCTGCGCAACGAGGAGCTGGAGAAGATCCGGCACCTCGACGGTGGCAGCGCGTCCCACGGCTTCGGCGCGATCACGCTCCCCATCCTGTACCGGGTCGCGGAGCAGGGGTCAGGCCTGCGACGGGCCATCGAGGCGGTCCGGAGCCGCGCCTCCGAGGCGATCGCCGAGGGATACAACCTGGTCGTCCTCTCGGACCGCGGCCACGGCGAGGAGGACGCCCCCATCCCGGCGCTCCTGGCGGTCGCCGCCGTCCACCACCACCTGCTGCGCAGCGGCACGCGCACGCGGGTGGGCCTGGTGATCGAGTCGGGGGAGCCGCGCGAGGTGCACCACTTCGCGCTGCTGATCGGGTACGGCGCGAGCGCGGTCAACCCCTACCTGGCCTTCGAGACGATCCACGACCAGGTCCGCCTGGGGATGATCGCCGGGCCGGCCGCCGCGGCCGAGGCGCGCTACGTGAAGGCGGTCAACAAGGGGATCGTCAAGGTGATCTCCAAGATGGGAATCTCCTCGATCCAGAGCTACCACGGCGCGCAGGTCTTCGAGGCGATCGGGCTCAACCAGGACTTCATCGACGAGTACTTCACCTGGACGCCCACCCGGATCGGCGGAGCGGGCATCGAGGTGATCGCCCGCGAGGTCCGCATGCGGCACGACCGCGCGTTCCCGCCGCACCGGCCGGTCGTGCACCGGCAGCTGGGCGTCGGGGGGCAGTACCAGTACCGCGAGGACGGCGAGTCGCACCTCTTCAACCCGCTCACCATCCACGCCCTGCAGCACGCCTGTCGCACCGGCGACTACCAGGTCTTCAGGGAGTACTCGCGGATGGTGGACGACCAGTCCCGCGCGCTCTGCACGCTCCGCGGCCTGATGGAGCTTCGGCCCGCGCACCGCCCGGTCCCCATCGAGGAGGTGGAGCCGGTCGAGTCGATCGTGCGGCGCTTCAAGACCGGGGCCATGAGCTACGGCTCCATCTCGCAGGAGGCGCACGAGGCGCTGGCGATCGCCATGAACCGGATCGGCGGCAAGTCCAACACCGGCGAGGGCGGCGAGGATCCCGAGCGCTATGCGCCCCTCCCCAACGGCGACTCGCGCAACAGCGCCATCAAGCAGGTCGCGTCGGGCCGCTTCGGGGTCACCAGCGAATACCTGGTCAACGCGCGCGAGCTGCAGATCAAGATGGCCCAGGGCGCCAAGCCGGGCGAGGGCGGGCAGCTGCCGGGTCACAAGGTCTATCCCTGGATCGCCAGGGTCCGCCACTCCACCCCCGGGGTGGGGCTCATCAGCCCGCCGCCGCACCACGACATCTACTCGATCGAGGACCTCGCCGAGCTGGTCCACGACCTGAAGAACGCCAACCACGAGGCGCGGATCTCCGTCAAGCTTGTCGCCGAGGTGGGCGTCGGGACGATCGCCGCCGGCGTGGCGAAGGCGCACGCCGACGTGGTCCTGATCAGCGGCCACGACGGCGGGACGGGCGCCTCCCCGCTCACCTCCATCAAGCATGCCGGGATCCCGTGGGAGCTGGGGCTCGCCGAGGCGCACCAGGTGCTGGTGATGAACGACCTCCGGTCGCGCATCGCGGTCGAGGTGGACGGGCAGCTCAAGACGGGCCGCGACGTGGTGATCGGTGCGCTGCTGGGGGCCGAGGAGTTCGGGTTCGCCACCGCCCCGCTGGTGGCGCTGGGCTGCGTGATGATGCGGGTCTGCCACCAGAACACCTGCCCGGTGGGGATCGCCACCCAGGACCCGGAGCTGCGCCGGCGGTTCGCGGGCGACCCGCAGCACGTCGTGCACTTCATGCGGTTCGTCGCGCAGGAGGTGCGCGAGCACATGGCGCTCCTCGGGTTCCGCACCGTCGAGGAGATGGTGGGGCGCGCCGACCGGATCGAGATGCGCCCGGCCATCCGGCACTGGAAGGCGCGCAACCTGGATTTCAGCCGGATCCTGCACGTCCCCGCCGTGCCGGCGCATCGCCCGCGGATCTGCAGCGTGCCCCAGGATCACGGCGTGGAGCGGTCGCTCGACGCGACCACGCTGATCCCGCTCTGCCGCCCGGCCCTGGACGAGGGCCGCCGCGTGCGCGCCAGCCTCCCCGTCCGGAACACGCAGCGCGTGGTGGGGACGATGCTGGGGAGCGAGGTGACCCGCCGGTACGGCGCGACGGGGCTGCCGGACGACACGATCCGCCTGCAGTTCCGGGGGTCCGCCGGCCAGAGCTTCGGCGCGTTCCTGCCGCCGGGGATCACGCTGCGCCTGGAGGGCGACGCGAACGACTACCTGGGCAAGGGGCTCTCCGGGGGCCGGATCGTGGTCCATCCGCCGAGGGAGGCCACCTTCGTTGCGGAGGAGAACGTGATCGTCGGGAACGTCGCCCTGTACGGCGCGACCGGCGGCGAGGCGTTCATCCGCGGCGTCGCGGGCGAGCGGTTCTGCGTCCGGAACTCGGGCGCGCGGGCCGTGGTGGAGGGGACCGGCGACCACGGGTGCGAGTACATGACCGGCGGCACGGTGATCGTGCTGGGCGACACCGGCCGGAACTTCGCGGCCGGGATGTCGGGGGGCGTCGCCTACGTGCTCGACCGCGACGGGACCTTCGCGCGGCACTGCAACCGTGACGGGATCTCCGTCGAGCCGCTGGCCGGCGCGGCCGATCGCGAGGAGATCGCCGCGGTCCGGGCGCTCGTCGAGCGCCACGCCGCCGCCACCGGGAGCGGGCTCGCCGGGCGGCTCCTCTCGGACTGGGACCGCACCGTGGCGCGCCTGGTCCGGATCATCCCCGAGGAGTACCGGCGCGCCATCGAGACGCAGGCCAGGCTGCGCGCGGAGGGCCTCGACCCGGCGGCGGCCGAGCTCGCCGCCTTCGAGGCGAACGCGCGGCAGAGCGCGCGGGACCTGGTCCGCGCGCTCGGGGCGTAGGGGGGCGCGCGATGGGCAGGCCGACCGGCTTCCTGGAGTTCGGGCGCGAGCCGGCGCACATGCGGCCGCCGCTCGAGCGGATCCGCGACTGGAGCGACCAGCATCCTCCCTACGACGAGGCCACGCTGCGCGAGCAGGGCGCCCGCTGCATGGACTGCGCGGTGCCCTTCTGCCACACCGGCCAGCTGATCGGCGGGATGGCCTCCGGGTGCCCCGTCAACAACCTGATCCCGGAGTGGAACGACCTGGTCTACCGGGGCCTGTGGCGCGAAGCCATGATCCGGCTCCAGAAGACCAACAACTTCCCCGAGTTCACCGGACGGGTGTGCCCGGCGCCCTGCGAGGGATCCTGCACGGTGGGCATCAGCGGGCCGCCGGTGACCATCAAGACCATCGAGCTGGAGATCGTGGAACGGGCCTGGGCGAGCGGCTGGATCCGGCCGGAGCCGCCCCTGGCCCGGACCGGCCGGCGCGTGGCCGTGGTGGGGAGCGGCCCGGCCGGGCTCGCCTGCGCCGCGCAGCTCAACCGTGCCGGTCACGAGGTCACCGTCTTCGAGCGGGCCGACCGGATCGGCGGGCTGCTCACCTACGGGATCCCGAACATGAAGCTCGACAAGGGGATCGTGGAGCGGCGGGTGGCGCTGATGGCCGCGGAGGGCGTCCGGTTCGTCACCGGCGTGGACGTCGGCGGCGCGATGCCGGTGGAGGCGCTCCTCGCGGACCACGACGCGATCGTGCTGGCGACGGGCGCGACGGTCGCCCGCGACCTGCCGGTGGAGGGGCGCGGGCTGGCCGGGATCCACCCCGCGATGGAGTTCCTGGCCGGGAACACGAAGCGGCTGCTGGACGCGCGCCGGCCGGGGGCGGGCTCCGACTCGCCGGATGCACGTCCCGACCCGGCGGATGCGCAGCCCGCATGGACGGACGCGGGGCCGGACCCGGCGGACGCGCGGCCCGACCCGGCGGACGCTGGCCTCGACCCGGCGCCTGTCTCCGCGGCGGGACGGCGCGTGGTCGTCATCGGTGGCGGCGACACCGGCACCGACTGCGTGGCCACCGCGATCCGCCAGGGCGCGCGCGGCGTCACGCAGCTGGAGATCCTGGAGCGGCCGCCGGACAGCCGCGCACCGGACAATCCCTGGCCGCAGTGGCCGAAGGTGTACCGCCTGGACTACGGGCAGGAGGAGGCGGCCGCGCTCTGGGGCGCCGACCCCCGCACGTACCGGGTGCAGACG
>JAJYGO010000228.1 GCA_021785115.1 Chloroflexota bacterium
GCCGAGCTCCCAGTAGGGCAGGAACCCGTAGATCTCGCGACCCGGGCCGCCGGTGGCTGCCGGCGCGGGCGTCGTGCCGGGGGTGGGCGTCGTCCCCGGGGCTGGGGTCGGTCCGGGCGTGGGCGTGGCGCTGGCCTGGGCCAGCTGCCGGGACGCCCCGGAGATCGAGCCGGCCACGCGGCCGTCGATGGAGAACGCGTCGGAGGCGCGCTGGCGCAGTGCGACGGTGACGGGCCGCGGTGCCTCCAGCGACAGGTGGTCGTGGGCGTGCGCCTGCGCCTCGAGGTACGCCTCACTCGGGACCGCCTGCGGGGCCGCGCCGGAGGCGGCGACCGCGAGCGTCGGGCCGGCGACGGTGGCGGCCACGCCCCCCGGCGCCACCACGGCTGCAGCGAGCAGGATGGAGGCGAGAGGGTTGGCACGTCGCATCGGTTGGCCTCGCTCATCGGCGTTCCGCCGGGCACCTGGCCGGCGGCCGTGTGACCGGGCCGCGTCGCCCTCCGCGCGGCTTGCCAGAGCATAGCCGCGCGCGCCCCCCGCCGCCATGCCGGCCGGAACCGGGACCCTGTCGCACCCGCGACCGGCCGCCACCTGGGGCGCTCAGCTGCGTGTCAGCGCGGCGGCGGCAGCTCGATCCGAATGCGGGCGTCCACGACCGCAGCCCCCTCCTCCAGCACGATGAGCGGGTTGCAGTCCATCTCCACCATCTCGGGATGCGCCTCGACCATGGCACTCACCCGCAGCAGGATCTGCTCGAGGGCGGCCACGTCGGCCCGGGGCGCGCCCCGGTAACCGTCCAGCAGGGGGAACGTCGCGAGTGAGCGGACCATCTCACCGGCGTCCCGGTCGGTGAGCGGCGTGATCCGCACCGCCACGTCCCGGAGCAGCTCGACCGCGGTGCCCCCGGCGGCACAGGCGACCACCGGCCCGAAGAGTCGATCGTGCACGACGCCGACCAGCATCTCCACGCCCGGCGGAACCATGCGCTGCACGAAGAAGCGCTCCACGTGGTGCCCGGCGTCCTCGAGCGAGGCCGCCATCTGCCGCGCGGCGCGCTCGACGGCCGCGGCACCCTCCAGCGAGAGCACGACCGCGCGCGCCTCGGCCTTGTGCACCACGCCCGGGGCCACGGCCTTGAGCGCGACCGGCCCGCCGATCGCCTCGGCCGCCGCGCCCGCCGCCTCCGGCGTGTCGACCAGGCGCCAGGTGGCGATCGGGATCCCGTAGCACTCCAGCAGGCAGGCGACCTCGTCCGGGCCCAGCCAGCGCGAGCGGCCGTCGGCCGGCTGGGCGGCGAGCGAGGAGCCGGCCAGGGTTGCACCCGGAGTCGCCGTCTGCGGGTCGATCCGTGCCAGTGCGGCCGCCACGACCGCCGCCGCCTGGTCCTCGCGCAGATCGTCGAACTGCGGCACGCTCCCGAGCGGCGCGGCGCGCCACTCCGCGTACCGCACGGCCTGCGCGAGCGCTCGCGCGGCCTCCTCGGGGAAGCTGTAGGCGGGCACCCGCACGGTCGAGCCGCGGAGCGCGGCCGGGCCGCCCTCGCCCGACATGAAGACGCTCAGCACCGGGATCCGGCGTGGCAGCTCGAGCACCGCATCGCGGATCGCCGCGGCGACGTCCTCGGTCCTGGTGTCGAGGGGCAGCACGAAGAGCACGATGAGCGCGTCGATCTCCTCGCAGGCGGCCAGCGTCCCGATCGCCCGCCGGAACGCCTCCGGCGACGCGGTGATCATGTCCACCGGGTTGTCGAGCGCGGCCTCCGGGGCCAGGAACTCCGCCAGCCTGTCGCGCACGTCCGCGGGCAGCCGCGGCACGACCAGGCCATCGGCCTCGCAGGCATCGGTGGCCAGGATGCCGGGACCGCCCCCGTTGGTGAGGATCGCCACCCGCCGCCCGGCCGGCAGTGGCTGATTCGCCAGCAGCGACGCCACGTCGAAAAACTCGCCCAGCGTGTCGGTGCGGACCACGCCGGCCTGGTGGAAGAGCGCATCCACCGTGACGTCCGACGCGCCGAGCAGGGCCCCCGTGTGGGACGAGGTGGCCCTCGCACCGGCGGACTGCCGGCCGCTCTTGACCACGATGATCGGCTTGTGCCGGCCGACCCGGCGGGCGATCCGCGCGAACTTGCGCGGGTTGCCCAGCGATTCGAGGTAGAGCGCCAGCACGTCGGTCGAGGGGTCGTCCTCCCAGTACTGGAGGAAGTCGTTGCCGGACAGGTCGGCCTTGTTGCCGATCGAGATGAAGCTCGACAGGCCCATCCCCAGGCGGTTGGCGTGCTCGATGATCGCCAGGCCGAGCGCGCCACTCTGCGACAGGAACCCGATGTTGCCGCCGGTGGGCGGGGTGGGCGAGAAGGTCGCGTTGAGGCGCACCGAGGGCTCCATGTTGACGACGCCCATGCAGTTGGGCCCCACCAGCCGCATGCCGGCCTGGCGGCACACCGCCAGCAGCTCCCGCTGCCGCTGCCCGCCCTCCTCGCCGGTCTCCGCGAAGCCGCCGGTGATCATCACGAGCGACTTCACCCCCTTCACCGCGCAGTCCCGGGCGATCTGCACCGCGGTCGCGGCCGGGGCGGCGATCACCGCGAGGTCCACCGGGCCCGGGACGTCCAGGATCGAGCGGTAGGCCGCCACCGACTGGACGACGTCGGCGTTCGGGTTGACCGGGTAGACGGGCCCCGCGAAGTCGCCGTCGAGCAGGTTGTGGAACAGCTCGCCACCGATCGTCCAGCGCCGCCTGGAGGCGCCCACGACCGCGATCGCGGACGGATGGAGCAGGGCCCGCACCGCGGCGGCGGCGGCGATCTGCTCGCGGTGCTCGAAGCGCTCGCGCGCCGGGCCGGTCAGCTCGGTGGGGAACTCGACAAGGATGGCCCCGGGCTCGACGCGGAGCGTGGTGGGAAAGCCGCTCTCGCGGAAGACCTCCAGCATCCGTGCGTTCTCGGGCAGGACCTCCGCGCAGAAGGTCGTGATCCCGTCCTCGTGCGCGCGCTCCGCCAGCTCCTCCAGCAGAAGCGTGGCAATGCCCCGGCCCCGGTAGTCGTCCGCGACGACGAAGGCCACCTCGGCGGTGTCGCGTCCCACGCGGTCGTAGCTCGCGTTGGCGATGATGCGCCCGTCGATCCCGGCCTCGGCCACCAGCGAGCAGTCCTCGGGATCGGCCGGCGCGGCCCAGCGGTGCGCCATGCCCTGGAAGTCGGTGACCACGCCGCCGAACCGCATGCGCCGCGAATCGAAGGCGAGGCCCTGCAGGAACGACACCAGTGCGGGCTCATCCTCCGCCCGGGCGTCGCGAAGGTGGATCGATGAGCCGTCCCGCAGGACGGCGTCCCGTTCTCGATGCCGGGGTGTGTCGGCGCCCATCGCTCTCGCAGCATACGGCACGGGCTGCCGCCCGGCCGCCCGATCCTCGTCGCGGCCGGACATTTCGGGGCGGACCCGGCGGACGGACTCGCTATAGTTGCGCGATGAATCTGGGGTTCGGCCGCGATCCCGGCACGCTCCGCGAAGCGGTGCCGGGCACCACCGTGGCCCGCCGTCCCCGCGGCGACGTCCGCGCGACCTGACACGGCAGGCGGGTCATCGTGGAGCACGAAGCCACCGCGCCGGACCAGCCGCTGGTGGTCTATGGTCCCTCGTCGCTGCTCTACGACTTCGGCGCTGACCATCCGCTGACGCCTCGCCGGTTCGGCGCGGGGATCGGCCTGCTGCGGGCGCTGGGGGCGGAGCGCTTCCTCCCGCCGCCGGAGGCCACCGACGCGCAGCTGCACCGCGTCCACGAGCCGTTGTACGTCTCGACCGTGCACATGCTCTCGGAATACCCGGACGCCGGGTCCATGCTCGGCTTTTCCTCATGGGGCGACGACCCACCGTTCTACGGCATGCACGAGGCGGCCGCCGCCGTCGCCGGAGGGTCGCTCGCGGCGATGGAGCACATCCTGGCGGGAGACGTGCTGCACGCCTTCCACCCCGGCGGTGGGCTGCACCACGCGATGCCCGGTCGTGCCAGCGGGTTCTGCATCTACAACGACACGGCCCTGGCGGTCGCGCGCGCCCGTGACGCCGGGCACCGCGTGCTGTACGTCGACCTCGATGCCCACCACGGCGATGGTGTGGAGACGGTCTTCTGGAACGATCCGCGCGTCCTGACCGTCTCGTTCCACGAATCCGGGCGGGTGCTGTTCCCCTGGACCGGCTTCGTGGACGACTGCGGTGGGCCCGACGCGCGCGGCACGGTGGTGAACGTGCCGCTGGACCCGGGCACCTCGGATGCGTCGTGGCTCGGCGTAGTGGAGCGGGTGGTGCCACCGCTGGCCACCGCCTTCCGCCCTACGATGCTCGTCTCCCAGCACGGCAGCGACACGCATGCGCTGGATCCGCTCACGCACCTCGACCTGACCACGTACGCGATGGCGCGCGCCGCACGGCTGCTCGACCAGCTCGCCCACGAGTACACGGAGGGTCGCTGGCTCGCCACCGGCGGCGGCGGCTACGACGTCTACCGGGTCGTTCCACGGGTATGGGCGTTCGTCTGGCTCGCCCAGGCGCACCGGGACGCGCCGCTGGAGACGCCGCGGGTCTGGCGCGAGCAGTGGGCCGGGGATGCCGCCAGGTACAACCAGGGCCCCCCGCCGCGCGCGATGGCGGACTCCCCCGGGCTCGTGCGTGCCGAGGTCCGCGAGCTGATGGATCGCAACGCGCGCACTGCGGAGGCGGCGCTGCAGGGTTCCCTGCGCGCCCTCGACGAGACCAGCGCCGCCTGACCCGGAGGGCGCGCCCGAGCGCCGACTACGAACGGATATCGAACGACGCACGGATCGTATCGTGCGCATATCCACGCGTGCGCACTTCTTGACAGGCCATTTCGGGGGGATACCCTTCGCACATCGCGCCTGCCGGGTGCCAGTGTCCCGCGCAGTTTCCGGTCTCAGCATCGGCACCGGCGACAGTCCGTCACCACGGAGGTCCCGAATGAGCGTGAACGCCCAGCCCGAGATCGAGGCACTGTTCTCCGAGCAACGGGAGTTCGCTCCGCCGCCCGAGATCGCCAGGCACGCCAACGCCACCGCGGATCTCTACGAGCGCGCCGAGCAGGACTTCGAGGGGTTCTGGGAGGGGCAGGCCGCGGACCGGCTGGACTGGTTCCGCACGTGGGACAAGGTCCTCGAGTGGGACCTGCCCTACGCGAAGTGGTTCCTGGGCGGCCAGCTCAACGTCGCCTACAACTGCGTCGATCGTCACGTGGAGCACGGCCTTGGGTCCAAGGTCGCCTACTACTGGGAAGGTGAGCCGGGCGACAGCCGGACCATCACGTATGCCGACCTGCAGAGCGAGGTCAACAAGTGCGCCAATGCGCTGACCGCACTGGGCGTCAGGACCGGGGACCGGGTCGGGATCTACATGCCGATGATCCCCGAGCTGCCGATCGCGATGCTGGCCTGCGCCAAGATCGGCGCGCCCCACGTGGTGGTGTTCGGCGGCTTCAGCTCGGACGCCCTGCAGGGCCGCATGATCGACTCCGAGGCGGTCGCGCTCATCACCGCGGACGGCGGCTGGCGCAACGGCAAGGTCCTCGACCTGAAGGGACCGGCCGACGTCGCGGTGGGGAACGCACCCACCATCAAGAACGTCCTGGTGGTCCGGCGGACCGGGCACGACGTGCCCATGACCGCCGGACGCGACCACTGGTGGCACGAGCTGGTCGAGGCGCAGTCCGCCCAGTGCGACCCGGTGCCGGTCGACTCCGAGCACCTGCTGTACCTGCTCCACACCTCCGGGACCACCGCCAAGCCGAAGGGCATCATGCACACCACGGGTGGCTACCTCACGGGGGTCGCCACCACGCACCACACCATCTTCGACATCAAGCCCGACAGCGTGTACTGGTGCGCCGCCGACATCGGCTGGGTGACCGGGCACTCGTACATCGTCTACGGGCCGCTGGCCAACGCCACCACCTCGATCCTGTACGAGGGTGCGCCGCAGTACCCCGCGCCGGATCGCTGGTGGTCGATCATCGAGAAGTACAAGGTCAACGTCCTCTATTGCGCCCCGACCGCCATCCGCGCCTTCATGAAGCAGGGCGAGGAGTGGCCGGCCAGGCACGACATGTCGTCGCTGCGCGTGCTCGGCACCGTGGGCGAGCCGATCAACCCCGAGGCCTGGCTCTGGTACCACCGGAACGTCGGTGGCGGGCGCTGCCCGGTGGTCGACACGTGGTGGCAGACCGAGACCGGGATGATCCTCATCACCCCGCTGCCGGGCGTCACGACGCTGCGCCCGGGTTCCGCGACCCGCCCCTTCCCGGGTGTCGCCGCCAAGGTGGTGGACGCCGAGGGGAAGGACGTGGCGGACGGCACGGGCGGCGGCTACCTGGTCCTGACGCGGCCCTGGCCGGCGATGCTGCGCGGCATCTACAAGGACCCCGAGCGGTACCAGAACACGTACTGGACCCGCTTCCCCGGGATGTACTTCGCGGGCGATGGCTGCAAGGTCGACGCGGACGGGTACTTCTGGCTGCTCGGGCGCGTCGACGACGTCATGAAGGTGTCGGGCCACCGCATCAGCACGATCGAGGTCGAGTCGTCGCTGGTCGACCACCAGTCGGTCGCCGAGGCGGCCGTCGTGGGGAGGAGCGATCCCGTCACCGGCGAGGCGATCTTCGCCTTCGTGATCCTCAAGGCCAACGTGGAACCCGGTGACGCGCTGGCGGCCGAGCTCCGCGAGCACGTGGCCAGGAAGATCGGGGCGATCGCGCGTCCCAAGATGGTGATGTTCACCCCGGAGCTGCCCAAGACCCGCTCCGGAAAGATCATGCGCCGGCTGCTGCGCGACATTGCCGAGCACCGGCCGTTGGGCGATGTGACCACGCTGGCCGATTCCGGGATCGTCGAGACGATCCGGGACAAGGCCCAGTCGAGCGAGGCGGAACAGCTCATCTGACGGCTGGTCAGACGAGCGGTCACCGGTTGGTGGACTGACGGCGGCTGTCCGCGCCGCCCGACCGGAAAGGAGTCCCTGCGTGGCTCAAGCCCAAGGCATGCCGGCAGCGAAGATGGCGAACCCAGCGCCACTTGGGCTGGCGGGCTTCGCCCTCACGACGTTGATACTGTCCCTGGTCAACGCCGGCCTCGTCACCGGGAGCACACTCGCCATCGTCGTCGGCCTGGCGCTGGCCTACGGCGGCCTGGGCCAGCTCATCGCCGGTTGGTGGGAGTTCAAGAACGGCAACACGTTCGGGGCCGTCGCCTTCAGCTCGTACGGCGGCTTCTGGGTGAGCTTCGCCGCGTTCGTGTTCATGTTCCAGGGCAAGGACGCGGGCAACGCGGTGGCCTGGTACCTGCTGGCGTGGGGCATCTTCACGTTCTACATGTGGGTTGCCGCGCTGAAGGGCGCCAGGGTCACCATGGTCATCTTCCTGCTCCTCTGGATCACGTTCGTCGTGCTGGCCCTCGGCGCCTTCAACGGGGCCGCGGCAGGCAGCGGCCTGACCCAGATCGGCGGGTACATCGGCATCCTGACCGCGATCGCGGCCTTCTACGGCTCGGCCCGCGCCGTCATCAACGAGGGATGGGGCTCGGAGGTCCTGCCCGGCTGATCGCATCACCCCGGCCCGGGACGGCCCGGGCATCATCGCTGCGGACGGCCGGTCCCACGCTGGGCCGGCCGTCCGTGCATCTGGCCGCGCGCCTGGTCCCGTCCAGTCGCGTCGCGCCCGAGGCGCCATGCCGGCGGGCGAGTCGCGGGTCAGCCCTGGGAGGGCGGCACCGCATCGAGCACGAACAGGCGCGCCTGGAAATCGCCGCGCGCGGCGATTTCCCACCGATCGCCGGCGAGCAGCAGCCCGGCCCGCATCAGGTCGTCGCCGCCCCGGACGATCGAGTTCGACCCGGCGACCGTATCGACGCTGTCCGGCCAGACGGATACCCGGTAGGAGGCAGCCGGGTCGAGGCCCCGCAGCCGGAGCCGGGCCGGGCCGGGGTTCGGCGTGTTCAGGACCGTGTAGTGGCCGACGACGGCGGCACGCCGGTCCTCCGCGACGACCATCCAGGCCGTCTCGTTCCCGTCGCCCTCGAACGGGCTCCGCAGGCGCACGAAGCGCCCCCGCTGGAACAGGTCGCGGTGGCGCAGGTAGAAGGCCACCTGGTCGGACACCTCGCGGCGCTCGGCGGGTGACATCGCGGTCGGGTCCAGCTCGTAGCCGAAGACGCCGAAGAAGGCGACCGCGGCCCGCGTGGCGAGCGGCGTGACGCGCCCTGTCTGGTGGTTCGGTACCGCGGACACATGGGCGGCCATGGAGCTCAGGGGATAGCACAGAGAGGTGCCCCACTGGATCCGCAGCCGCTCGACCGCGTCGGTGTCGTCGCTGGTCCAGGCCTGGGGCGCGTAGGCCAGCAGGCCCGGGTCGAACCGTCCGCCACCGCCGGCGCAGGACTCGAAGAGGATGTCCGGGAACTCCGCCGTCAGCCGTTCGTACAGCTCGTACACACCCAGGATGTACCGGTGGAAGAACTCCCCCTGCCGGTCCGGCGGCAGCGCGAGGCTGTACGGCTCGGTGATGTTCCGGTTCATGTCCCACTTGACGTAGGAGATGGGCGCGCTGCGCAGGATCCCCGCGAGGGTCTCACAGAGGTGGTCCACGATCTCCGGGCGCGACATGTCGAGCACGTACTGGTTGCGGCCCTCGGTGCGAGCTCTGCCGGGCACGCCGATCGCCCAGTCCGGATGCGCGGCGAAGAGCTCACTCCGCTGGCTGACCATCTCCGGCTCGATCCACAGCCCGAAGCGCAGCCCCAGCGCCTCGATCCGGCGCGCCAGCCCGTCGATCCCGTGGGGAAGCTTGCGGCGGTCTACGAACCAGTCGCCCAGCGAACTCGTGTCGGCGTCCCGTTGCCCGAACCAGCCGTCATCGAGTACGAACAACTCGATGCCCATCTCGGCGGCACTGGACGCCATCTCGACGATCCGCTCCTCGTCGAAGTCGAAGTAGGTCCCCTCCCAGTTGTTGATGACGACCGGCCGCGGGCGGTCCCGCCAGGCGCCCCGGGCGAGCCGCTCCCGGTACAGCCGGTGGTAGGCGTCGCTCAGGCCGCCGAGCCCTGCCTCGGAGTACGCCAGGATGGCCTCCGGGGTGTGGAACGCCTCGCCGGGGCGCAGGAGCCAGGCGAACTCGTCGGGATCGATCCCGATCCGGACCCGGGCCGTCGCGAACGCATCCACCTCTGCCTCGGCGAGGAAGTTCCCGGAATAGACCAGGCTGAACCCGAAGGCCTCGCCCGCCTCCTCGGTGGTCGCGGCCCGGCGCAGGACCAGGAACGGGTTGTGCTCGTGACCGGAGGCGCCGCGGCGGCTGGAGATCGACTGGCGTCCGGGCTCGAGGTGGCGGGTCCGGACGTGCCGCTCCCGGGCCCACGTCCCGCTCAGCTGCAGCAGGTCCCAGCCGGCGTCCGGAAGGTCGAGCGACGCGCTCATCGCGACGCGAAGCCGGACGGGCGCCGGCCCGCCGTTCGCGATGCCCGCGCTGCGGGCGATCACCGGGAGGTCCGCGAAGATCGTGTACCGGAGGCGCACCTCGATCCCGCTCGCGACGTCCCGGAGCAGGATCTCCGCCGTCTCCGCCTCCTCGTCGCGATCGACGCAGGTGGAGGGAAGGCCGGGGATGGGCGGCTTCCCCGGAATGACCCGGTGGCCCGCGTACGCGAGATCGAGGACCGTCGACCCGTCCGGGTGCTCGACCACCACGGCCGGGACGCGGTAGTCGCCGCGCCCCTGGGTGGGATACTCCAGCCGTACCGGTTCCCCGAGGCGGTTCGAGAAGCCGTGGAAGGGAGCACCGTCCAGGTGCCGGTACGGGCGGCCGCCGGTCAGTTGGCCCCCGACGTATGTCTGCCCCAGCGATCCGTCGTCCAGGACCCGGATCACGTAGCTGATCCGGTCGTTCCGGAGATGGAGCTGGCGGGTCTCGGGATCCCAGTCGATCGTCATCGGTCCACCCACGGCGCCTCGGCCTGGCACGGCCGCGCTGGCGATATTGTCGCGGGTCAGCGTCCGGCGATCGCCGGCGTTCTGCTGCGCCCGAGCGCGACCCGGCGCCCGCTCCCGGGCCCGCGTCCCGCGATGGCGTCGGCTGCACCATGGCCGTCGTTCGATGCCGGCCGGCCGCGCCCGGGCAGGAAGTCCTCCGCGACGCGGACCGGGATCGCCCGGCGCAGGAGGCGCTGGATGCCCCGCAGCTGCTCGACCTCCTCGGGCGAGACCAGTGAGATCGCCACGCCGCTGGCGCCGGCCCGGCCGGTGCGGCCAATGCGGTGGATGTAGTCCTGCGGGTCGAAGGGGAGCTCGTAATTGACCACGTGCGGCAGCTCATCGATGTCGAGTCCGCGCGACGCGACGTCGGTGGCGACCAGGACGGCGATGTCGCCGCGCTTGAAGCCCTCGAGCGCGCGCATCCGCTCGGGCTGGCTGCGGTCGCTGTGGATCGCGGTCGCGGGGACGCCGCGGCGGTCCAGGTGGGCGGCGAGCCGGCTGGCGCCGGTCTTGGTCCGAGTGAAGACCAGCACCTGCGTCATCTGCTCCTGGCGGATCAGGTGGACCAGCAGGTCGGCCTTGAGCGTGCCGTCGACCGGGTACAGGGCCTGCGTGAGGTTGTCGGCGACGCTGTTGCGCCGCGCGACCTCGACCGTCGCCGGGTCGTGCAGGAACTCCCGGGCCAGCCGGCGGATCTCGTCCGAGAAGGTCGCCGAGAAGAAGAGGGTCTGCCGGCGGGAGGTGAGGAGCGCGACGATCCGCCGTACGTCCGGGATGAAGCCCATGTCCAGCATCCGGTCGGCCTCGTCCAGGACGAGGACCTCCACCTGGCCGAGCTTCACGGTGCCCTGCGCGAGGTGGTCGAGCAGGCGACCCGGGGTCGCCACGAGGACCTCGACGCCGCCCCAGAGCGCCTTGACCTGGGGATCCATGGGCACGCCGCCGTGGACCACCGTCGAGCGGAGCGGCAGACCCCGGGAATAAGTCCGCACCGATTCCTCGACCTGGACCGCCAGCTCACGGGTGGGCAGCAGGATCAGCACGCGGACCGGGTGGCGGGCCGGCGAGACCGCCGTGTTGGCGTGCGGCCGCAGCCGCTCCAGGAGCGGGAGGACGAACGCCGCAGTCTTGCCCGTGCCGGTCTGGGCGGCGGCGAGGATGTCACGGCCGGCCAGCACCAGCGGGATGGCCGCGGCCTGGATGGGGGTCGGCTCGGTGTACCCCTCGCGGGCGACCGTCTCGAGGAGGTCGGGGGCGAGGCCGAGGCTATCGAATGTCAAGCGAGGACTCCTGCGTGCGTCCCTGGACGCGACGACTCGATGGACGCGCATGCGATCGGGCGCCTGTGGGCTGGCCCTGGAGATCGCGCGGCCGGGGCGCCGCCGGCATGATGCCCGCGCACGGGCCGTTCCGGACCGGATGCCGCTGCTGCACGTCGAACTGGTTCTGTTGAACGGATCCTATCATGCCGCCCGCGGGCACCCGGGAACGGGGTCTCCGCGGACCCTCCACGCTGCCTCCACTCGGTGTCCACGTCCGGCACCGATCCTCGACGGGTCCGCGAGTCGCGGGCCTCGACCACACGGAGGTGCAACTATGCGCAGGGTCATCGGCGCGGCCGGCGCGGCCGGCCTCGAGCTCACCGCTGCGCCGCTGCCGGCTCCGGCAGGTCCCGGGCGCGCTGCTCGACAACGCCCTGCGACACACGCCGTCGGGCGGACAGGTGCACGTGTCGGCCGGCGCCAGGCCGGAGCCGGACCGGAACGTGCGCATCGAGGTGGCGGATACCGGGCCCGGGATCGCCCCGCCGGACATGCCGCGGCTCTTCGACCGCTTCTACCAGGCCGACCGGGCACGCGACCGCTCCACCGGGACCAGCGGGCTCGGCCTGGCCATCGTCCGCGCGATCGTCGAGGCACACGGGGGCACCGTGGGCGCGGCGAACTGGACCAGTGCCCCCGGCACCGGCGGGGCATCCGGCGCGGCGGGTGGCGCCACGCGCGCCACGAGCAGGTCCGGCACCGTGGGTGGCGCCACGCGAGCCGCCGGCGCGTCCGGCGCCGTGTTCTGGATCGAGCTCCCGCTGGCCCATGTATCCATTCCGGCGCCTACCTCGTCCTCCATGTGACGGCGGGGACCCGCCCCGCGCGAACCGGAGAAACCAACCGATGTCCATCCCGCAGAACGAACACCCTGTCGACCGCCTCGTGCGGATCGTCCTCGGCATCGTCCTGGGCGCCGTGGCCCTCGGCGGC
>JAJYGO010000180.1 GCA_021785115.1 Chloroflexota bacterium
CGCGGGCTCGAGCTGACGGGTGGACGTACCGTGCGGGCCATGCCCCGCGGAGGGCGCCCAGGCTGTGCTGCATGTCCGCATCGTACCCCGTCAGGGGTGCCCCGCAAGTGCGGTCCGGAGCCGTTCTGTCGCTTCCGGTGACAGCGCGCCACGCCGCGTCGCGACGGCGAGGTCTCGGGCGAGCAGCGCGCGGTAGACGGGCAGCGCGTCGGGCGCCGCCGCAGCGAGGGCGTCGAGGTGCGCTGCGACCGTCCCGGCGTCCCCCCGGGTCGCGGGGCCGGTGAGCGCGGCGTCGATACCCAGCGTGCGTGCGTTCGCGATCGTCTGCTCCACCAGGGGCAGGTAGATCCCCATGGCGCCCGGCTCGTCGAGCCCGAGCGCCGCGGCGACCTCGCGGATCGTGTCGAGGAGCGCGATGAGGCCGCCGGCCGACAGGACCGCGGCCGCGTGATAGGCGGCCTTCGAGCCGGCTGCCAGCCGGACCGGCGACCCGCCGATCGCCTCGGCCATGTCGGCGAGGTGCGCCACCAGGTCGTCATCGCCCTCGATCGCGATCGTCGCGCCGTGGAGCGCCGCCAGGGCGAGGTCGAGGTCGGCGAAGGCGACCAGGGGGTGGAACGCCCCGGCCTGCGTGCCGGCCGCCATCGCCGGCGCCAGGACCTCGGCGCCGAGCAGGCCGCTGGTGTGGACGATCGCCTGCCCCGCGTAGAGCCGCAGGCTCTCGGCCAGGGGCGCCACCGCGTCGTCGGGCACGGCGAGGATCACGAGCTCCACGTCGTCCACGAGGGCGTTCGCCTCGGCGAAGGGCCGCACGCTGGGCACGTGCTCGCAGAAGCGGGCCCGGCGGCCGGGGTCGCGCGAGGCCACCGCGCGCACGGGCCAGCCCGCCCGCGAGAGCGCCACGCCGAGCGCGAGCCCAACCGGGCCTGCCCCGACGATTCCCGTCACGGGCCGCTCGCCGGGCTCCGAGTGGGCGTGCGGATGGGTGTGGTCCGAGGCGTGCTCGATGTCTCCGTGGCGATGCATGCCGGGGCCGATGCCCGTGATGGTGCCCTCCGGGTCGAGGTTGATGCCCTCGGCGGCGAGCTGGTCCAGCGTCTCCCCGTGCTCGGCCATCCGCCGCTCCCGGGCGCGGCGCTCGGCGGCCTCCATCTCGTCCCAGGCCTTCATCGCGGCTCTCCAACCGCCCAGATGCGCGCGCAGTACACTTCCACGCATCGAGTGTAGCGAGCGGTTCGAGGGCGCACCCTCATCGCCCGGTCCCCACAGCGGAGATCTGAGCATGCCCGTGCACAACGCCTTCGGCGCCCGCGCCTCCCTCGGCCCAGGCCTGCCCGACCTGTATCGCCTCGACGCCCTGACCAAGGCCGGACTGACGTTCGGGGTGAGCCTCGACCGGGCGCCCATGACCCTCAAGATCCTGCTCGAGAACGCGCTGCGGCACGCGGGCGGGGGCATCGTCCGCGAGGAGGACGTCAGGACCCTCGCGGCCTGGCGGCCGGGCCTGTCGGTCGAGGCCGAGGTGCCGTTCATGCCCTCGCGCGTGATCCTTCAGGACTTCACCGGCGTCCCGGCGGTGGTCGACCTGGCTGCGATGCGCGACGCGATGGCGGCCCTGGGCGGCGACCCGTCGCGCGTCAACCCGCTCGTCCCGGCCGACCTCGTCATCGACCACTCCGTCCAGATCGACGCGTGGGGTGGCGCAGGCGCCTTCGCGTTCAACGTCGAGCGCGAGTACGAGCGCAACGTCGAGCGGTACCAGCTGCTGCGCTGGGCCCAGACCGCGTTCCGCGACCTGCGCGTGGTGCCGCCCGGCACGGGCATCATCCACCAGGTCAACCTCGAGTACCTCGCGACGGTGGTCGCGGACCGAGCCGACGACGGCGGCCGCGTGGCGTTCCCGGACACGGTGGTCGGGACCGATTCGCACACCACGATGGTCGATGGCCTCGGGGTGCTCGGGTTCGGCGTCGGCGGGATCGAGGCCGAGGCGGTCCTCCTGGGCCAGCCCATCTACCAGCAGATGCCCCGCATCGTGGGCGTGCGCCTGTCGGGCCAGCTGCCCACCGCCACCACGGCCACCGACCTCGTGCTCGTGATCACCGAGATGCTGCGCAAGTTCGGCGTGGTGGGCGCGTTCGTCGAGTTCGCGGGTGACGGACTGGCGAACCTGCCGCTCGCCGACCGCGCGACCATCGCCAACATGAGCCCCGAGTTCGGGGCGACCGCAACGCTGTTCCCCATCGACGCGGAGACGCTCACCTACCTGCGGCTGACCGGGCGCCCGGCCGAGCGCGTGGACCTGGTGGAGCGCTACGCCAAGGAGCAAGGCATGTGGCGCGAGGAGGGCGCGGCGCCCGAGTTCGACGCGCATCTCGAGCTGGACCTCGGCACGGTGGAGCCCTCGCTGGCGGGCCCGCGCCGGCCGCAGGACCGGGTGGCGCTCTCCGGGCTGGGCGACAACTTCCGGGCCGCCTTCCCGGACACCGTGGGCGTGCCGCGCAAAGTGGTCGAGGCCCGCGGCGCGAGCGCCGAGATCGGCCATGGGTCGGTGGCGATCGCCGCCATCACCTCGTGCACCAACACCTCGAACCCGATGGTGATGGTCGGGGCGGGGCTCGTGGCCAAGAACGCGGTGGCGAAGGGCCTCAAGGTCAACCCAACGGTGAAGACGTCGCTCGCTCCCGGCTCGCGTGCGGTCACCGGGTACCTGGAGCGGGCCGGCCTGATCGAGCCCCTCGCGGATCTCGGGTTCGCGCTCGCCGGCTACGGCTGCACCACCTGCATCGGCAACTCGGGACCGCTCGACGAGCCGGTGGCCAAGGCCGTCGAGGATGACCACCTGGTCGTGGCCGCGGTCCTGTCGGGCAACCGCAACTTCGAGGGCCGGGTGCATCCGCTGGTCCGCGCCGCCTACCTCGCCTCGCCGCCGCTGGTGGTGGCGTTCGCGCTGGCCGGCCGGGTGGACGTGGACCTCAGCACCGAGCCCATCGGGACCGGCGCGGACGGCGCGCCCGTGATGCTCGCCGACATCTGGCCCACCCCGGAGCAGGTGCGCAAGGTCGTGGGCGAGACGCTCGACGCGGAGCTGTTCCGCCAGACCTACGCGACGGTGTTCGAGGGCGACGAGCGATGGCGCGCGATCGCGATCCCCGAGGGCGAGCGCTACGCCTGGGACGACGCGTCCACGTACATCGCCAACCCGCCGTTCTTCCAGGGCCTCACCCTCGAGCCCGCGCCGCTCGGCGACATCGTCGGCGCGCGCGCGCTGGCCGTGCTCGGCGACTCGGTGACCACCGACCACATCAGCCCCGCCGGCTCGATCCCCGCGTGGTCGCCCGCCGGACAGTGGCTCCAGGCCCAGGGCGTCGCACCGGTCGACTTCAACCAGTACGGCACCAGGCGCGGTCACCACGAGGTGATGATGCGCGGCACGTTCGGCAACATCCGCCTCAGGAACCGGCTCGCCGACGGCAAGGAGGGCCCCTACACGGTCCATCTGCCCGACGGCGCCGAGACGTTCATCTACGACGCCGCCATGGCCTACAAGGCGGAGGGCGTGCCGTGCGTCGTCATCGCCGGCAAGGAGTACGGCTCCGGGTCCTCGCGCGACTGGGCCGCCAAGGGCACGACGCTCCTCGGCGTCCGGGCCGTCATCGCCGAGAGCTACGAGCGGATCCACCGATCCAACCTCGTGGGCATGGGGGTGCTGCCGCTCCAGTTCCTGCCGGGCGAGAGCGCGACCAGCCTGGGCCTCACGGGCCGCGAGTCGTTCACGATCCGCGGGCTTGGCGAACTGGCGCCGCGGCAGGTGGTCACCGTGGTGGCTCGTTCCGACGCCGACGGCAGTGAGCAGTCCTTCCACGCAGTCGCCCGGCTCGACGGGCCGATCGACGTGGACTACCTGCGCCAGGGCGGCATCCTGCCCGCGGTGCTGCGCCGGCTCGCCGTCGACTGACCCCCCAGCCCGGGCGGGAGGGGCGGACGCGGCCCAAGACACGACGAAGCCCCCCGGGACCGGGGGGCTTCGCGCTGCGCGTGCCCCAGAGCGACGGGGAGGAGACCGCCGCACGGGGGATGTTCGGTGCTGCGACGCACGGATCTCATGGGGTGTGACGTGACCCGGGCGACGTTCCGGCGACGTCCGATGCGCTGTCGACCGGCCCGAGGCGCGGGAGCGCAGGTCCCCGCGGCGGACCGCTGCGAGGAGCTCGCCCGCAGGCACCGGCGCGGGGCGGGCCTCACGATGACGTGCTCCCCTCGGCAGAGGCTGGCTTGCTGACGACCGGCATGGGCGCTCTCGATCAGCATGCCCCCGATCGGGCGGGCTCCAAGACGCACACAGGCGGAGCCGTGGGTAGCTCCGCCTGCCTGGGTGTCGGGATGGTGGGCGATACTGGACTCGAACCAGTGACCTCACGGATGTGAACCGTGCGCTCTAACCGACTGAGCTAATCGCCCGTGCCCCCGTGGGGACCAGCATTCTAGCGTGACCCGGCGATTGTGGGAGCGACCTCCGCGGGGCGGCGCACCGGGCCGGGAGTGTCAGCCGCCCACCCCCGGCCAGCGCGCGGCGAGTGCCACCAGGTCCACGCCGTCCACCTCGACCAGCTTGGTGCGGCTGGTCTCGCCCGCCGCCAACCGGACCGCGCCGCGCGCCACGCCCAACTCGTCGGCCAGCAGCCGGAGCAGGGCCTTGTTCGCCGCCCCGTCGACGGCCGGCGCCGCGACCCGCACGCGCAGCACGCCCTCGACCACGCCGTCAACCCGGTCTGCTCCGCCCCGGGGCGTGAGCCGCACGAAGAACCTGACCGCGCCCCGGCCCCAGGCCATCAGCGCGCGTCCGGCGCCGTCGAGTCTGCCCGCCCGGCGAGATGGCCCGGCGCGGCTTCGTCGCCCTGTCCGCGCACGTCCTCCGGCGTCGACGGACGAGGCCGCTCGCCGAACAGCGCACGCCCCACCCGGACGATCGTGGCGCCCTCCTCCACGGCGACCTCGTAGTCGTCGCTCATCCCCATCGACAGGGCCGACCCCAGGCGCGGCTCGCGGGCGCGCAGCCGCGCCGACAGCGCTCGGAGGGCACGGAACGTGGGCCGCGCCTCCTCGGCCGTCGCGACGAGCCGCCCGATCGTCATCAGCCCGGCGAGCCGCAAGTTCGGCAGGCCCGCAAGCTCGGCCAGCGCGCCCTCGGCGGCCGCCTCGTCGAAGCCCGACTTCGCGGGGTCTCCGGCCACGTTGACCTGGAGCAGCACGGGCAGCGGCCGGCCGGGCCGCACCTCGCCGGCGATGCGGTCCAGCCGCTGCGCCAGCTCGAGGGAGCCCACCGCCTCCAGCACGTCGAAGACCTCGACGGCACGCCGCGCCTTGTTCGCCTGGAGCGGGCCCAGCAGGTGCCAGGCGGCGCCGGGGACTTGGGAGGCCTTCGTCGCCCCCTCCTGCACGCGGTTCTCGCCGAGCACCGTCAGTCCGGCAGCGACCGCGGCGCGCACCCGCTCGGCGGGCACCGTCTTGGACACCGCCACCAGCGTGACGTCGGCCGGGTCGCGACCCGCGCGCCTGGCGCCGTCCGCGATCCGTCCGAGGACAGCGTCCCGAGCGCGACGAAACCCCTCGACCTCGTCCGGGTCGAGGGACGCGGCGGTGGTGACCGGCGACGTGGCCCTAGCGCCCCTTGCGCAGGAAGCTCGGGATCTCGAGGTCGTCTGCGTCGTAGCTGGTGGCGCGGCGCGGCGGCTCGGCGCCCACGGAGCGCTCCGGGCGGGCAGGCACCGGGACCGCCTCGTCCCGGCGGGACTCGGTCTCGGAGGCCGTGCGCTGGCGCTCGAGCTCCTCGAGGAAGTCGCGTGCCGGCGGGATCGGGGCAGGCCCCGGCTGGCTCGACGAGCGGAGGCTCGATGCGGAGCCGTGGCGGTCCGCCGCGACCGCGCGCGACGACTCGGTCCGCCGGCGTCCGTCGAAGCCCGTGGCGATGACGGTGATCATCACCTCGTCGCCCAGCCGCTCGTTGAAGCTGGTCCCGAAGATGATGTTCGCCTCCGGGTCCGCTGCCGCGCGGATCTCCTCGGCGGCCTCGGTGACCTCCCAGAGGGTCAGGTTCGACGAGCCCGTGATGTTGAACAGGATGCCCTGGGCGCCCGAAATGTTGACCTCGAGCAGCGGGCTGGCGACCGCCTGGCGGGCGGCCTCGAGCGCGCGGTTGTCGCCGGCCGCGCGGCCGATCCCCATCAGCGCGGAACCCGCGTCCTTCATGATCGTGCGGACGTCCGCGAAGTCGAGGTTGATGAGGCCGGGCTCGGTGATGATGTCGCTGATCCCGGCGACGCCCTGGCGGAGCACGTCGTCCACCACGCGGAACGCGTCGACGATCGAGGTGTTCTTCTGGACCACGTCGCGCAGCCGGTCGTTCGGGATCGTGATCAGCGTGTCGACCTTCGCCTTGAGCTCCTCGGCGGCCTTCTCGGCGACGAGCTTGCGCCGCTGGCCCTCGAAGCTGAACGGCTTGGTGACGACGCCGATGGTCAGCGCGCCCTGCTCCTTGGCGATCTCGGCCACGACCGGGGCCGCGCCCGAGCCGGTGCCGCCGCCCAGGCCCGCGGTGATGAACACCATGTCCGAGTCCGCGATCGCGTCCGCGATCTTGTCGCGGTCCTCCTCGGCGGCGCGCTGGCCGATCGTGGCGTCGCCGCCCGCGCCGAGGCCCCGGGTGATCTTGTCGCCGATGCGGATCTTGTGCGGGGCGTCCGACTGCAGCAGGGCCTGCGCGTCGGTGTTGCAGGCGATGAACTCCACGCCCATCATCTCGGCCCGGATCATGCGGTTGACGGCATTGCTGCCGCCCCCGCCCACGCCGACGACGCGGATGAGCGCGAAGTTCTCGGAATCGGATCGCAGCGGCATCAGGGCTCTCCCGGCTTCGAGCGAAGGCTGGCGTCTGGAGTGTCGGTTTCGGACCCTACCCTGTGGCACCGTGCGAAGGCTCGGCCCGCGACGGGTATGGCTGGGCGTCTGGGGAGTATACGCGCGCGGCAATGGTTGCGGTCAGGCGTGGTATACGCCTGACCGACGCGGATGGTGCGGGCCTGCAACGTGGGCCGCCGGCTCGGGCGGGATGCCGCGAGGATCCGGGTGGCGAGGCGCTGGCCGGTCGGACGCGCGGCGGCGCCCGGCTATCCCGCCAGGAAGCTCAGCCGCACCCGGCGCGTCTCGTGGTCCGCGTTGGGGTCGAGGAGCGCGATCGACTGCCACGTCCCCAGCTCCAGGCGCCCGCCCAGCACCGGCACCGTGACCGACGGCGAGGCGAACAGCGGCAGGACGTGGTCCGCCCCGTGGCCCCGGCCGCCGTGGCGGTGGATGTAGCGGTCGTCGCGCGGGAGCAGCCGGTCGAGGGCGGCGAGCGCGTCCTCGTCCGAGCCGGAGCCCAGCTCGAGGATCACGAGGGCCGCCGTGGCGTGCGGCACGAACACCGAGAGCAGCCCGTCGGCGCCCTGGGAGGCGTCCGATGCGAAGCGCGCGCAGGCCGGCGTCAGATCGGTGAAGCCGCGGGCGCTCCCGGTCCTGACCTCGATCTCGAGCGAGCGCATGGCGAGCCTACGGGAAGAGGTTGCGGATCCCGTTGCGGATGCGGCCGAGGAAGCTCGTGCCGTCGTCCGAGGACTCGTACTGCAGCGGCTCGCCGGCCACGACCTGGTTGGCGCCCCAGCGGAGCAGTCCGACCGAGGTGGCGTAGGACGGGTCCGAGATCGTGTCGGTGAGCCCGCCCATGCCGGTCGGGCCCGAGACCCGCACCTGCATCGCGAGGACCTCGCGGCCGAGCTCGGCGGCACCGGCGAGCTGCGCGCCGCCGCCGGTGATGATGAGGCCGGCCGGGAGCATGCCCTGGCCCGCCTTCTTCATCTCCTCCTTGAGCAGCTCGTAGGTCTCGCGCATGCGGGCCTCGATGATCTGCGCCAGCTCCAGGCGGCTGATGGTCCGCCCCCCGTCATCGCCGGGGTCGTTGATCGTGATCTCCTCGTCCTCGACGTTGCGCAGGTCGCAGGTGCCGTGACGGAGCTTGAGCTCCTCGGCAACCGGGAGGTGCGTCCGCAGCCCGATGGCGATGTCGTTGGTGACGTTGTTGCCGCCCACCGGAAGGACCGCCGTGTGGAACGGCGACCCCTCCGAGAACATCGTGAGGTTGATCGTCCCCGCGCCGATGTCGGCCACGGCCACGCCGTGCTCCTTCTCGGCCTCGATCAGCACGGCCTCGGCCGATGCCAGCCCGTTGACCACCAGCTCGTCGATCTTGACGCCGGCGAGCTGCACGCACTTGGTGAGGTTCTGGACCGCGGTCGCCGAGGCCGACACGATGTGCGCCTCGACCTCGAGCCGCAGGGCGCTCATGCCGAGCGGGTCCTTGACGCCCTCCTGGCCGTCGACGGTGAAGCCACGGCGCTCGACGTGGAGCACGTCGCGGTTGGACGGGATCGACACCGCGCGGGCGACCTCGATCGCCCGGTCGATGTCGGCGCGCGTGACCTCGCGATGGTGCGCGGTCACGGCGACCTGGCCTGTGGAGTTGAGGCTCTCGACGTGGGAGCCGCCCACGCCCACGAACGCCCGGTCGATCTTCCAGCCCGACAGCCGCTCCGCGCGCTCGACGGCGTCCGCGATGCTGCGAACGGTGAGGTCGATGTTGACGATCGCGCCCTTCTTCAGCCCGGTGGCGGGCACGGTGCCGTGGCCCATGATCGTCAGGCGCCCCTCACGGCTGACCTCGCCGATGAGCGCCACGACCTTCGACGTGCCCACGTCGATGCCGACCAGGACCGCTTCCCGTTCCACGTGCCTTGCTTCCCCTCGCTCCTTGGGGGCCCGAACCGCCGGGACCGATGCTAGATGAAGTGCCGCCGGATCAGTGCGACGTTATTGAAGATGCGGAACCCGAAGTTGATGAGGGCCACCAGGTACAAGTCGAGGCTGAGGCGGTCCCCGATGAACACCAGCAGGACCGCGACGATCGCGTTGACCAGGAAGCCGCTGACGAAGATCCGATTGTCGTAGACGCCATCCAGCTCTGCTCGCACCGCACCGAGGACCGAGTCGAGCGCGGCGAGGATCGCCACGGCCGAGTACCGCGAGAGCTCGACACTGACGTTGACGTTGAGGAGCCAACCGGCAGCCAAGCCGATGAACAGACCCACGAGGGGCAGGAGCACGGGCGGGCAGCCTCCGTCCGGGTGACTTTCGTGCCTACGCTACCAGACGACCGCCACGCGGGGCGCCCACGCGCGTCGCGGGGCGCGCGGACGCGGTCGGCGAGCGGCGGGCGCGGGGCGGTCATGACTTGGCGGACGCGGTCGGGCGCGGGGCCGCCGAGGGCTTCGGCGTCACCGTCGGCTGCTGCGTGGCGGTGGGCGCGGGCGTCGGCTTCGGGTTCGGCTTCGGCGTGGCGGCGGGCTTGGGCTTCGAAGCGGGCGCGGCCGAGCCGCGCGGAAGGTAGGTCCCGCTGCGGTCGTCGGCCAGGATCACGCGGCCCACGCTGGCCTCGCGTCCGTACAGCAGGCTGCGGAGCAGGCGCACCTGCCCCGGGATGAGGTCGGTGGTGCGCAGGGTCGGCGTGTAGAAGCCGAACACCGCGGTCCAGCCGTCGGGGACCGACGCGACCGTGAAGCCGTCGGTGTCGTCCAGGCGGATCGCGAGCGCGCTCGCGCTGCTGCCGATGTCCGCAGGCGTGAGGGAGCCCAGGCGCAGCGCCGCGTCCAGCGTCACCGGGTCCAGCGTGGAGCCCACGGCGAGGGTGTCCGAGGTCGCACGGGCGTCGCCCACGACGGGCAGGCCGTCCGCGGCGGACGGGGGTGCGTCGCCCAGCTCGCCGAACAGCAGCCCGGTCTCGTCGACCAGGAACCGGTGATCGCCGGACTGCCACACGAGCAGCGCCTGCCGCTCGGCGACGGCGACCGTCACCGTGTCCGGGAGCGAGACCGTGACTTTGGCGCCGCGCATGCTGGGGATCCCCTCGAGCCGCTGGGCCAGCTGCGTCGAGCTCACGGTGAACACGTTCTGGCCGGACGGGATGACGAGCGCCGCGAGGATCTGGTCCTGCGGGGTCCATGTCGCACCCGTGACCTGGGTGTGCCGGACCGCGAAGGCGCTCGAGGTGGAGAGCCCGTAGAGGCCAGCCAGTCCGGCGAGCATCGCGAGCAGCGCCCCGGCGCGCACCGGCGTGATCCCGGCCGAGGCGCGCCGGATCGGCGGCGTCCGACGACCGGTGCCGCGCCGGATCGCCGGGCGCGCAGCCCCCGGGCGGATCGGGCGGGCCGCGGGCGGTGTGCTTCGCCGGCCCGTCATCGCGGCAGGTCCGCCGTCGTGGGCCGGTGCCGGATCCGGGACGCCTCGCGGGCGAGCGCGAGGTCCACGACGCGCGAGCAGACCCCCGCGAAGTCGTACCCCGCCGACGCGGGGAGCGCCGGGAACAGGCTGATCGGCGTGAAGCCCGGGATCGTGTTGATCTCGGACACGATCAGCTGACGGTCGGCCAGCAGGAAGTCCACGCGCGCGAACCCCTCGCAGCCCAGTGCGCTGTAGGTGGCGCGGGCCAGGTCGAGGAGACGCGCCCTCTCGTCAGCGGTCACCTCCGCCGTGAGCGAGGATTCGGACAGGCCGGGGGTGTACTTCGCCTGGTAGTCGTAGAACTCGTGGCCCGACATGATCTCCCCCGGGCCGTAGACCTCGAGCGCGTCGGGCTCGTTGCCGATGACCGCGACCTCCAGGTCCCGGGCACCGGCGAGGTACCGCTCCACGAGGACGAGGTCGTCGAAGCGGAACGCCTCGAGGAGCGCCGCCGACCGCTCGCCCGCCCCGTGCGCCAGCGTCATGCCCAGCGAGCTGCCGAGGCGCGCCGGCTTGACCATGAGCCTCGCGTCGCCGCCCGCGGTCGCGAACTCGTCGAGCTCGGCCAGGACGCCGTCGGGATCGGCCGCCCAGCGGCGGGCGCGCACCTCGAGCCAGTCCGCCACCGGGAGCCCGAGACCCCGGGCCAGCCGTTTGAACACGGCCTTGTCCATGCCGATCGCGCTGGCCGTGACCCCGGAGCCGGTATAGACGAGCCCCGTCGCCTCGCACAGCGCCTGGATGGTGCCGTCCTCGCCGAACGGGCCGTGGAGGGCGATGAACACGAGCGGCGGCGTGTCGCGGTCGGCCAGCAGGTCGAGCGCCTCCGCGGCCCCGAGCGGGCCCTCGGCGCCGAGCGCCGCCGGATGGTCGTAGACCGCCTGGGGGCGCCCTTCGCGGCGGTGGCCGTCGGGCAGCCGCCACCAGGCGCCCTCGAGCTCGACGTACCACAGCTCGAGCGGGTAGCCCGACCCGGAGAGCGCCTCGGCGATCGCCGTTCCCGACACGATCGACACGTCGTGCTCGGCCGAGGGCCCGCCGAAGACGACGGCGACCGGCGTCTGCGCGGGCACGTGGCCAAGCGGCGGCACGGGCATGATCAGGCGGCCTCCTCTGGCGTCCAGGCGGACCAGTCGCCGGCGAACTCGATCTCGAGCGCGAGCTCGACCCCGAGCCGGTCCCGCACCTCGGCGCGCACCGCCTCGACGAGGCGGCGAACGTCGGACGCGGTCCCCTGCCGGTCGTTGACGATGAAGTTGGCGTGCTTCTCGGACACCACCGCCCCGCCGATCCGCCGTCCCTTCAGCCCGAGGCTGTCGATGAGCCGCCCGGCCGAGTCGCCCGGCGGGTTGCGGAAGACCGACCCGGCCGACCTGAGGCCCAGCGGCTGGTGCTCGCGCCGCCACCGGCGGATCTCGTCGAGACGGCCTGCGATCGTGGCGGCGTCGGCCCGGACCAGCCGGAACGCCGCCCCGAGCACGAGCTCCGAGGGGTTGTCCTTGAGACGGCTGTGACGGTACCCGAAGCCGAGATCCGACGCCGGGACGACCGCCTCCGAGCCGTCCGCCAGCAGCAGCGTGGCCGACTCGAGGATCGCCGCGGTGTCGCCGCCGTGCGCCCCGGCGTTGGCCCACACCGCCCCGCCCACGGTCCCGGGGATCGCGAGCCCGTACTCGAGGCCGGACAGCCCGGCCTTCTGCGTCTCGGTCGCAGCGCGCGCCATGGGCACGCCGGCGTCGGCGGTGTACCGCTCCCCCTCCAGCCGGGACGCCTCCGCGCGGACGGCGATCACGAGGCCTCGCACCCCTGCGTCCGAGACCACGAGGTCGCTCCCCCGCCCCAGCAGCAGGTACGGGATCGCGCGAGCGCGTGCGAAACGCA